>NZ_CBCPLW010000003.1:125000-315415 GCF_965119515.1 Aeromonas sp. Marseille-Q7275 | reverse complement strand
GTGCGGATCTGATGACCCACCGAGCGCCAAATAAGCCTAAACTGACAAAGTTAACCCTCTGAATTTGATTTAAATTCAAACAATAGTGTTTTGGTGAAACTTAAAACCAAAAACAACCAATTTAAAGAATAAAAAGCATAACCGAGGTCAACCCCTCACCCACCAAGACTACTACTATATTGGTAATACCCGATTCGAAGGACACTGCACCATGCTTGGAAAAATGTTGAGAAAGACCTGGTTCTGGCTCCTGCTGCTCGGAGCCCTGCTGGGCGTCGCGGCACTGGGAGTGACAGTCACAGTGCTGCACAAGACCAGCTCCACCGAATTCTGCGTCTCCTGCCACTCCATGCAGACACCGCTCGCCGAGTATCAGGGCAGCGTCCACTTCCAGAACGTGAAGGGGATCCGCGCAGAGTGCGCCGACTGCCACATTCCCAATGAGCCCGCCTCCTACCTCTGGACCAAGATCCGCGCCGTGAAGGACATCTATCACGAGGCGATCGGCACGCTCGATACTCCTGAGAAATACAAAGACCACAAGCTGCGCATGGCCCAGACGGTCTGGGATCAGCTCAAGGCCAACGACTCCGCCACCTGTCGCAGCTGCCACAGCTACGCCGCCATGGACATCCTGGCCCAGCGCCCCAACGCCCGCGCCGAGCACCCGGTCGCCATCAAGGAGGGCCAGACCTGCATCGACTGCCACCGCGGCGTCGCCCACATCATGCCTGACATGAGCGGTCTGGCCGCCGCCGGTGCCAGTGAACTGGCTGCCGCCGCGGCCCAGACCCCGGCCAGCGTCACCACCCGTTACGCCATCGCCACCACCCCCCTGTTCCTCGATGCCAAGGCCACCACGGACGAGGGCACCCTGATGCCGTCGACCCAGGTCGAGATCCTGGCCAACGACAACGGCCGCGCCCAGGTGCAGATCGAGGGCTGGCAGCAGGACGGGGTGAGCGAGGTGTTCTACGCCGCCCCCGGCAAGCGCATCCTGAGCGTGCTGGTCGGCGATGCCGCCAAGCAGGCGCTGGTCACCGGCAAGAGCGAGACCGACAGCGCCACCAACCTCACCTGGCATCAGGTCAGCCTGACCGCCTGGGTGGATCAGAACCAGCTCATCGGCGATCAGGGCAAGCTGTGGCAATACGCCGCCACCCTGATGTCCAACAACTGTACCGGCTGCCACGGTCTGACCGCGCTGGATCACTTCAATGCCAACCAGTGGATAGGCGTCATCAAGGGGATGGAGTCCCGTACCTCCCTCACCCCGGAGCAGGCTCGCATGCTGACCCAATACGTGCAGAAACACGCCAGTGACATGAGCGCGGCACACTAAGGCTGGAACAGAGGAATTCGATATGACTTTTTTCAATGATCAACAGACCAATCTGTCCCGCCGCAGCCTGCTCAAGGGCATGGGGGCCTGTGCCGCCCTGCCCCTGCTCGGTGCCCTGTTCCCGAAGCACGCCCTGGCCCAGGCCATCAGCACCGCGCTTGAGCAGTTCCCCACCCTGGTCCCCGCCCAGAAGGGCATATTGACCGGCGCCCACTGGGGAGCCTTCGAGGCCATAGTCGCCGATGGCCGCATGGTGCGGGTCCAGCCGGTGGCCGACGATCCGGCGCCGAACGACCTCATCGACATGGCGCCGTTCCAGGTCCATGCCAAGAACCGCATCAAGTACCCCATGGTACGCAAGAGCTGGCTGGAGCACGGCCCGGGCGCCAAACCCGAGCTGCGCGGCGCCGACGAGTGGGTGCGGGTGAGCTGGGAGCAGGCCATCGAACTGGTGGCCGGCGAGATCCAGCGGGTCCAGCGCGACGTCGGCCCCCAGGCGATCCACGCCGGTTCCTATGGCTGGAAGAGTGTGGGCATGTTCCACAACAGCCGCACCCTGCTGCACCGCCTGATGAACCTCGCCGGGGGCTTCACCGGCTATGCCGGGGACTACTCCACCGGTGCGGCCCAGGTGATCATGTCCCACGTGATGGGCTCCATCGAGGTATACGAGCAGCAGACCGCCTGGCCGAACGTGGTGGAGCACGCCGAACTGGTGGTGCTCTGGGGGGTCAACGCCCAGGTCACCCTGAAGAACAGCTGGAACATGCCGGATCACGAGGGTCAGGCAGGCTTCAAGGCACTGAAAGAGAAAGGCACCCGGGTCATCAGCATCGACCCCGTCTACAACGAGACCGCCAAGCTGGCCAACGCCGAGTGGATAGCCCCCAACGCCTACACAGACGTGGCCATGATGCTGGGGGTGGCCCACACCCTCTATAGCGAGCAGAAGCACGATCAGGCCTTCCTCGATCGCTACGCCGTCGGCTTTGACAAGTTCCTCGCCTACCTGCTCGGCCAGGACGACGGTCAGCCCAAGAGCGCCGAGTGGGCGAGCACCGTCTGCGGCGTCGAGGCCAAGGTGATTCGCCAGCTGGCCCTCGACATGGCGGCCAAGCGCACCATGATCATGGCCGGCTGGGGCATGCAGCGGCAGCACCACGGGGAGCAGCCCAACTGGATGCTGGTCACACTGGCGGCCATGCTGGGCCAGATCGGCCTGCCGGGGGGCGGCTACGGCTTCAGCTATCACTACTCCTCCGGTGGCAGCCCCACCGCCAAGGGCGGCATTCTGGCGGGCATCTCCGCCGGCAACGCCCCCAAGAACAGCCCGGCCCCCATTCCGGTGGCGCGCATCGCCGACTGCCTCGCCAATCCGGGCAAGACCATCGACTTCAACGGCCGCAAGGTGACCTATCCGGACATCAAGCTGGTCTACGTGGCGGGGGGCAACCCCTTCCACCACCACCAGGACACCAACAACCTGCTGCAGGCCTGGCGCAGGCCCCAGACCGTGATCGTCCACGAGCCCTACTGGACCGCCACCGCCAAGCACGCCGACATAGTGCTGCCGGTCACCACCAGCTACGAGCGCAACGATCTGGAGATGGGGGGCGACTACTCCCAGCGCTATGTGTTCCCCATGCACCAATGCGTGCCGCCCCAGCATGAGGCCCGCAACGACTTCGACATCTTCAGCGCCATCGCCGCCAAGCTGGGCCTGCAGGAGGCCTATACCGAGGGCAAGGACGAGATGCTGTGGCTCAAGCAGATGTACGACGGCATGGCCGCCCAGGCCCGGGGTGCCCGGGTCGCGCTGCCGCCGTTCAGCATGTTCTGGGAATCCAACAACTACATCCGTTTCCCGATCCCGGAGGCGAACCGCCAGTGGATCCGTCACGCCGATTTTCGCGAGAACCCGCTGCTCAACCCGCTCGGCACCCCGTCCGGCAAGATAGAGATCTTCTCCAACACGGTAGCCGGCATGGGCTATGCCGACTGCGCCGGTCACCCCAAGTGGTATGAGCCCAAAGAGTGGGTCAAGAGCGAGGCAGCCGCGCGCTATCCGCTGTCGCTCAACACTTCGCACCCGACCCAGCGGCTGCACTCCCAGCTGGACAACACCCCCCTGCGGGACAAGTTCGCCATCGCCGATCGGGAGGCCATACTGATCCACCCGGACGACGCCAAGAGCCGCGGCATCCAGGACGGGGACCTGGTGCGCGCCTTCAACGAGCGCGGCCAGATCCTGGTGGGGGCGCTGCTCTCGAAAGACATTCGCCCCGGCGTGGTGCGGATCTGCGAAGGAGCCTGGTTCGATCCGGCCAAACCGGGCGAGGTGGGCGCCATCTGCAAGAACGGCAACGTCAACTGCCTCACCTTCGACGAGGGCTCTTCCAGCCTGGCGCAAGGCAACTGCGGTCACATGGCCCAGTTGCAGATCGAGAAATACAGCGGGCCAGAACTCGTCAACACAGCCCATGAGGTACCGGCCAACGCCTGATCCCGGGTGAAAACAATAACGGCGCCATAAGGCGCCGTTTTTTATCGTGGTTTCCGATGTGACTCAGAAGTCTCCCTCAACCATGTACTCTTGTGCACACTCCACACGCCTTGCAGCCAGAGCGCAGCCAAGGTGGATCAGAAGTCTCCCTCAGCCATGTACTCTTCCGCACACTCGACGAGCTGGGGCCAGAGCTCTTCCGGCACCCAGGCTTCGGGGTCATCCTCGTCCCCATCATACTGGGTCCAGAAGAAGGCGCGCAGGCCGCTCGCGAAGTCGTCGCTGATCTCGGCAAGCTCGGAGAGCGGCCCCAGCCAGGCGATGCGGCGCAGGCCGGAGGCGAGATCGTTGATGGCATCCATCAGGGTGCGATCGTCCTGACTCTGCTCCACCAGCAGGGTGAAGCGCTCGCGGGCGCTCTCGGTCTGATCCTCGTCCAGTTCGCCCACATCGGCCAGCAGATCGACAAAGTCCTCCAACAGGAACTGGATCAGGGACTCCCTGTCCTCAAACCACTGGATCTGGGCCCCCTTGGTACCCAGCACGGAGGCATCGAACGAATCATCGAGATGGCACAGCGCCCATGGATCGTCAGTCATTGCTACCCTTCCTACCACTTGAATTAAGGACTCTATCTTATGCCTGGTGCGCCCCCCATGCTACCTCGGAGGACGACCCGGGCCCGAGCGGCCCATGCCGGACCGCCTCGCTCATACGTACGCTAACCGTCTACCCTGGCCACCTTGGGCAGGGAGAGGGAGGCGGCAAGCCCTCCCAGCTCGGCGCGCCCCATGATGAGGCTGCCACGATAGGCTTCGGCCAGGTCTGACACTATGTTGAGGCCGAGCCCGGATCCCGGCACCTTCTCGTCGAGGCGCACCCCGCGCAGCACCGCCTTGGCTATCTGATCCTCGCTCATGCCGGGGCCGTCGTCCTCGATACGCAGGGTGATCCAGCCCCCCAGCTCGGCGCTGGAGATGCGCAGCTCGCTGGCGGACCACTTGAAGGCGTTCTCCAGCAGGTTGCCCACCATCTCGTCAAAGTCCTGCTCCTCCACCCCGACCGCCAGGTTGGCCGGCACCTGCAGGTCCACCGTCTTGCCCGGGTAGAGACGGGAGAAGGCGCGACAGATGTACTCCACCCGCGCCCGCACCGGGGTCGAGACCCCGAGGATCTTGGCGGCCCCGGTGACCCGCGCCTTGCCGAGGTGATAGTCGATGTGGCGCTGGATCTGGTCGAGCTGCTCGCCGATGGCGGCCTGATCCTCGGGGGGCAGCTGGGCCACCTGATTGCGCATTATGCTGAGCGGCGTCTTGAGGGCGTGAGCCAGGTTGCCGGTGTGGGAGCGGGCCCGCTGCAGCAGCTCGCCGTAGTGGTGCAGCAGGCGGTTGATGTCTTCCACCAGCGGCTGGATCTCCAGCGGATAGCGCAGCCTGAACCCCTCCTGATGGCCCTGATGAACCCGGCCCAGCTCGCGGCGCAGCAGATGGAGCGGCCGCAGGCCGTAGACGATCTGGAACATGAAGCCCAGCACCAGACCGGCGGCCGCAAAGCCGAGACCGAGGAACAGGCTGATCCGGGTCTTCTTCAGGGTCTGGGTCAGGGCGCTGCTGTCCTTGGCCATCACCAGGGTAAACACCTTGTCAGAGCCCGGCAGCAGCACGGTGCGGGTCATGATCAGCAAGGGCTCCTTGTTGGGCCCCTTGCCGACGAAGAGATCCGGATCCCCAAAGGCCGACTTCAGGCCGTGGGCGCTCAGGTGTACATCCCACAGGGAGCGGGAGCGGCTGACTACGGCATCCCCCAGCTCAAGCTGCCAGTAATAGCCGGAATAGGGCTGGCGGAAACGGGGATCCGCCATGGGCTCGGTGACCACGGGCAGGCCGTCGGGCTGGATCTCGAGGCGGGAGAGCAGATCGTAGAGCTGCAACCGCAGGCCGTCGGCTTCCGCCTCCTGCCAGTAGTTGCGCATCATGGTCTGCAGACTGAAGCCGGTGGCGAACAGGAAGAGCCCGCACCAGACCAGTGCTATGGCCACCAACCGTCCCCGCAGGGTACGCACCAGCCTCATTCACCGCCCCCCAGCCGTGCTGGCATCAACGCCCGTCTCACTCGTTGATCCGGTAGCCGAGACCGCGCACCGTCTCGATCAGATCGGCGTGGGTCTTCTTGCGGATCCGGCCGATGAACACCTCGACCGTGTTGGAGTCGCGATCGAAATCCTGGGCATAGATGTGGTCGATCAGCTCGCTGCGGGACACCACCTTGCCCCTGTGCTGCATCAGGTAACCCAGTACCCGGAACTCGTGGGCGGTGAGCTTGATCGGGGTCCCTTCGTACCATACCTGAGACGCCGCCATGTCGAGCCTCACCCCGCCAATCTCCAGGATGGAGCTGGCGTTGCCCGCCGCCCGCCGCACCAGGGCCTGTACCCGGGCCACCAGCTCGGCGACCTGGAACGGCTTGGTGAGGTAGTCGTCCGCCCCGGCGTTGAGCCCTTCTATCTTCTCGTGCAGCTGGCCACGGGCAGTCAGCACCAGCACGGGTGTGTCTATCCCCTTGCTGCGCCACTCCTTGAGCACGCTCAGGCCATCGCGACCCGGCAGGCCGAGATCCAGAATGATGGCGTCGTAGGGTTCGGTCTCGCCGAGAAAACCCGCCTCGTTGCCATCGTGGCAGAGATCGGTCACAAACCCGGACAGGCGCAGCTGTTCCGCCAGCTGGCCTGCCAGGATCTTTTCATCTTCAACTATCAGAATTCGCATAAATGGGTATCCAAAGCAGAGTTGCGCCTGTCGCGGCGGCGATTGGGGGACGAGTCATCAGGGCGGGGAGCATGCGGCGGATCACTCCTCTTCCGGGGGCGGGCGAGGCTCGAACAGGCGCTCCAGATGATGACCCTTGAGCCACACCATCTCCAGGTTGTCGGCGCGATAGCCCACCTTGATGACGCTGTTCTCGTCGTCGATGAGCCGAAGCTCGTAGAGCCAGACCCCGTCCTCCTCCCCCAGATCGACGCGCAGTACGCGCACCGGCAGGCGGGAAGCCACCTCCATCAACTCATGAAAAGGTCGGATCCGCCCCTCGCTGACCGCCTGTTGCAGCAAGGCCTCGTTCGGCTGGGCCGCCTGGGCCAGCATCGGCAGCAGCAATCCAAGCAGGGGCAGCGCGCTATTCATGGGTGATTCATCTCTCAAAACCTAACATAATGCCGTTTATAGTGTGCCAGCCATGAATCCGGAATGAATATGATCCCACGCAGTATCCTGCTGATCCTCTGCCTTTTTTCCACCCTTGGCTGGGCGGCTCAGGCGCGTCTCGACATGCCGGCCCTGGTCAAGCTGTTGCTGGCACAAGGGTACCACGACATTCGGGAAGTCGAGCTGGAAGGGGACAAATTCGAGGTGGAAACCCTGGACGCCGACGATAGGCGAGTACAGCTGCAGGTCGATGCCTACAGCGGAGAGATCACCAAAAAAGAGGCCGATTAGGCCTCTTTTGCCAGGTGCGCTGCGCGAGGAAGAGGGCGTGACCAGTCACGCCTCTTTCAGTTTCTGGCGCTGCTGCCGGCGCTGGCGCCAGGGACGCAGCAGCTTCTCCCGCCGCGGCCACAACAGCCCCCCCGCCAGCAACAGGTAGATGAGGGGCTCCTGCCAGCCACTCTTGACCGACCACCAGTAGTGCACCGGCACCAGCAGGGCCACCGCATAGATCCAGTTGTGCAGCTTCTGCCAGCTTGGCCCCATGACCCGCAGCAGGGCCGGGATCGAGGTGATGCTGAGCGCCAGCAGCAACAACAGCGCCACCATGCCCACCACTATGTAGCTGCGCTTCACCAGCTCGCCGCCGATCAGTCCCCAGTCGAACTGCAGATCCAGCCCCAGCCACACCATGAAATGCAAGCCGGCCCAGGTCGCGCACCAGAGCCCGAGGGGGCGGCGCAGCTTGATGAGCTGCCCCTGGCGCCAGCGTTTGGCCAGCGGCGACACCAGCAGGGTGAGCAGCAGCAGGTGCAGGGCTCCCTTGCCGAGGTAGTGGGTCAGCCCCTGTACCGGATCCCCCCCCAGCAGCCCGGCCGGCACCGCATAGCCCAGCCAGAGCAGAAAGCCGAGCGAGGCCAGGTGTACCAGCAGGCGCAAGCCGTTGATATGGGCTGTTTTCAGTCTCGGCGTCATATCGCAGTTCCCGTTATGTTTTTCCCGCTTCTCATCCCCTCTCCCGCCAGGGGAGAAGGGGGCACAAGACCATGCGGGCAGAGCGTCAGTCTCAATACCATTTGCGTAGATCCATCCCCTGATAGAGGGAGGCCACTTCGTCGCCATAGCCGTTGAACATCAGGGTCGGCTGGCGCTTGGCGCCGAAGATGCCCCCCTCGCCGATGAAGCGCTCGCTCGCCTGGCTCCAGCGCGGATGATCCACTTCGGGATTGACGTTGGCATAGAAACCATATTCGTTCGGTGCCAGCAGGTTCCAGGTGGTGGGAGGCATCTCCTCCACCAGACGGATGGAGACGATGCTCTTGATGCTCTTGAAGCCGTACTTCCAGGGCACCACCAGCCGGATGGGCGCCCCGTTCTGGGCGGGCAACGTCTTGCCGTAGAGCCCCATCGCCAGGAAGGCGAGCGGGTGCATCGCCTCGTCGAGGCGCAAGCCCTCCACATAGGGGTAATCGATACCGCCGCCGAGGGAGCGGGAGGCCTGTCCCGGCAGTTGCTCGGGATCATAGAGGGTCTCGAACGCCACGAACTTGGCGCGACTGTTGGGCTCGGCACGGCGGATCAGATCCGCCAGCGGGATGCCGCTCCAGGGCAGCACCATGGACCAGGCCTCCACGCAGCGCAGCCGGTAGATCCGCTCCTCCAGGGTGCTCTTGTTGATGAGATCCCACACATCCAGGGTAAAGGGGTTGGCCACCTCCCCCTCCACCTTGAGCGTCCAGGGCTCGGGCTTGAGGTAGTGGGCGTTGCGGGCCGGATCCCCCTTGTCGGTGCCGAGCTCATAGAAGTTGTTGTGGCTGGTCGCCTTCTCCAGCGGCGTCAGGGTCAATCCGTCCTGCCGGGTCGCAGCCTTGTAATTGAGTGGTTTGGTGGCAGGTGCCGGGGTCGACTCCTCGGTGGAGAAGAGATCCAGCAGGCTGGCCTGGGTGGGAAATGCCAGGGTGGCGGCACTCAGTCCCAGCCCTTTCAGAATGAGTCGGCGATCCTGATAGACGGCTTCCGGCGTGACATCCTGTTCGGTGAGGTGATGAGAGGTACGGCGCTTGATCAACATGGAAAACTCCCGGGGCGATGAGGCTGACAACCATAAGACCCGCCCCGGCCGAGTTTTATTTCACACAAATTTACATGGGCTGGTAAAGAGGCAGTGCCTTGGCCATGGTGCCGACCAGGAACAGCAGAATGAATACCAGCAGGGGGACTATCACGTTTGGCACCATCAGACTCACTCCATGAGCAGGACAGGGCCTCTAACTATGGTCGAAGGCCAAGGACGCCTCCAATGAATTTTTTTCGCGAGCGCAAGCGTATTCCCGAGTTGAAAAGAGTGACGGAGATCACACACAATCCGGCCCCTGCTTGCCGCCCCCTTGCCGAAGGGTAGGCTGCCTCCTTTTCCGAATTCAACCACTGAGAGTCATGCCATGAGCCCATTGATCGCCATCGCCATCACGACCGGGATCCTCTCCGCCGTCTGGGGCGGACTGGCCGCCGCCCTCGGCCTCATCTCCTGGGTCGGCTTCCTCGGTTGTACCAGCTATTTCGCCTCGAGCGGCGGTTACAAGGCGCTGCTGCAGACCCTGCTGTGCAATGCCAGCGGCATGCTGTGGGCACTGCTGCTGATCCACGGCGAAGGTTGGTGGGGGGCCGGCATGGCGGGCTATCTGATGACGGGTGTGGTGGCGACCCTGATGTGCGTGCAGGCCAGGCAGCAGTGGCTGGGCTACATTCCCGGCACCTTCGCCGGTTGCTGCGCCACCTTCGGGGCGGCGGGGGAGTGGCGGCTCATCCTGCCCTCTCTGGTGATAGGCGCGCTCTTTGGCTACCTGATGAAGGCGAGCGGCCTCTGGCTCTCCCGCAAAACCCAGGCCAGCACTGGCGTGACCGACCCGGCCTGAACAAGGGGAGCGGCAAGTCACTGACCGGCCGCCCCCGCCTCTCTCATCCCTTCGATTTGAAGTTTGCCGCCTCGATACCGTGCCGATTCAATAACTTGTAGAAATCGGTGCGGTTTCTTCCCGCCATGTTGGCCGCCAGGGTCACATTCCCCTCCGTGGTGCGCAGCAGGCGGATCAGATACTCCTTCTCGAACTCGGCGCGGGCCTCGTTGAACGAGGGAATGCCGCCGACGCCACCGCTCAGGGCCGATTCCACCATGGCGGCGCCGATCACCGGGCTGCAGCAGAGGCTGGCGAGCTGCTCCACCACCCCATAGAGCTGACGGACGTTGCCGGGCCAGGCCGCCGCCGCCAGCAGGGCCAGCGCCTCCGGCGAAAAGCCGAGGGCGGCGCAGTTGTCGTGGCGACTGCGATAGTCGTCCAGCGCCTGGCGCGCCAGCAGGGGGATATCCTCGCTGCGGGCGCTGAGGGGTGGCAGCGTGATGTTGGCCACGTTGAGGCGGTAGAAGAGATCCTCCCGGAAACGCCCCTCCTCCATGGCGGTGACCAGATCCTGATGGCTGGAGCTGATGACCCGCACCTCGGGGGTGCCCTGACCATATTCCGCCAGCACCTGCAGCAACTTGGCCTGCAACGACTCCGACAGATTCCCTATCTCGTCGAGGAAGAGGGTCGCCCCCTTGGCCTGCTCGAACAGGCCGGACTGTCCATCCTCGCCAAACAGCTGCAAGTCCAGTACAGGCCAGGGCAGCGCGGCACAATTGATGGTGTGCAGCGGCTGGTCACGGCGACGGCTTGCCTGATGCAGCGCCTGGGTCATCACCCCCTTGCCGGAGCCCGAAGGGCCCAGGATCAGCACGGGCACCTCCATGGCGGCGATGCTGCTCGCCTGGATCAGCAACTGCTCCATCTGGGGGTTGCGGGTCTGGATGAGGGATTGCCACTCATGCTGCTGTTTCGGGCGGGTCAGACTCAGGGCGTGCTCTATGGTAACCAGCAGCTCGTCCTTGTCGATGGGCTTGGTGAGAAAGCTGAACACCCCGGAACGGGTCGCCTGGATGGCGTCGGGGATGGTGCCATGGGCGGTCATGATGATGACCGGCATGCCGAGCCACTGGGACTGGATCCGCTCGAACAGCGCCAGCCCGTCCATGCCGCCCATCCGCAGGTCGCTCAGCACCAGATCGGCCCGCTGCTGGCGCAACCTGTCCAGCGCCCCCTCGGCACTGTCGGCGGTATCCACCTCGTAACCCTGACTGCGCAGGCGCATGCTCATCAGTTTGAGCAGGCTGGCATCGTCGTCCACCAGCAGAATGCGACTCATGCTCTCACCCCTTTACCCTGAAGACCTGTTGTTGTTCCCTGCCTTGCACGCCCTCGGCACGTCATGGCTGGGCGCCCCCATTGAGTTTGCGCTGGTTGAGCTGTTCGTCGATGGCGGAGAGCTGCTCTATCTGGCGGCGCAGACGCTGCACCTCCTGGCTCTGATCGTCGCGGCGACTGTCACGGGCCAGCAGCTCCTCGCCGAGGGCTATCCAGCTGCGCAGGAAGGCCTGGGCATCCAGGCCGAGCTCGGGCAGCAGGGCCTTGAGCTTGTCCAGCCCGGCCCGGCGGCTCGCCACCGACTCGGACGGATGGGTGTTGACCATGGCCAGGCTGACCCGGCTCTCGAGATCGGTGGCACCGGCCAGCCGCTCGCGCTCCTGCGCCCGCTGCTGGGGACGGCTGGCCAGCAGCCAGTCGGAGTATTGCAGGCGCACCTGCATCTCTTTGTTGGCGAACTCCATCCGCTTGGCGAGGACCTGCTCGGAGGGCTCTGTCAGGCTGCGCGATGGCAGCAGGGAGCAGCCTGCGAGCAGGCTCATCATCAATACGGGTACAACGAATCGTTTCATCTTGAATGTCACTTCAGATCCTGGTGGAGAACAGGCACCTGCCCGTTCCTCTCATATTCTGTGTCAAGGCGCCGCCCGCACCTGCGGGGTGGCCACCGCGCCCGTCAGCTTGGCCGCACGTTCAAATCCAGCCGGAAACAGACATCGGCCTGTTTATCCTCTATTAATTTAAGCTCGCCCCCCAGACTCATCGCCGACTCGCGGGCGATGGAGAGGCCCATCCCGGATCCTTTCAACAACCCCTGGCGCACTATGCTGCCCTGCTCGAAGGGCTCGAAGATCCGCTCCCGCTCGTCTGGCGGGATGACGGGCCCTTCGTTGGCCACCTCCAGCCAGCTGCCGTTGGCATCCTGGCCGGCACGGATCCAGATCTGGCCACCCTTGGCGCCATAACTGACCGCGTTGGAAAACAGGTTGTCGAGGATGAGTCGCAGACGATAGGGCTCGGCCTGCAGGCTGATGGGTTCGGGCGGCAAGTGTACACTGATTTGTTTGGATTCCAGCGCCAGCCGGTATTCTGCAGACAATTCTGACAGCAAGGGGGCCAACGGCACCGCCGTCAGGCTGAACACCTCCTGCTGGCTGAGGCGGTTGAAATCGAGCAGGCGCTCGATCAGGGTCTGCAGCCGGCGGCTGTTCTCCTCCAGCATCTGGCAGATCTCCTGCTGATCCCCGTTGAGCGGCCCCACCAGCTGTTCGGAGAGCAGATCCGCCCCCTCCCGCAGCACGGCAAGGGGGGTCTTCAGCTCGTGGGAGACGTGGCGCAGGAACTGGTACTTCTGCTGTTCCAGCTCCTTGAGCTTGTCGTGCAGCCAGCCGATCCGCTCTCCCAGCAGCACCAGTTCGGCGGGGCCATCCACCGGGCGCTTGTCCGGCTCGACACCGGCTCCCAGGCTCAGGATCCGCGACTCAATCTGACGCACGGGGTGGATGATGAGGTAGGTAAACAGCAGCACCAGCAACAGGCTGAGCCCCGCCACGAAGCCGCTCACCCACCAGATCTCCTTCCTCAGCTCGGCGATGGCCGCCCGCATGCCCGCCACATGCTCATCGACCTGGCTGCGGGTGACCACTTCCAGTTGCTGGTTGAGCTCATTGAACCGGGTGAACTTGGGGCTGGTCGCCTCCTGTCTGGCCTTGCGCAGATCCTGCAAGCCATCCAGCCAGGCCAGGGTGGCCTCGAGATCCGTGTAGGCGGCGGCATCCGGGATGGACTGCCGATGGGTGGCGAGCAGCTCGCGATAGCGGGCCAGCTGCTGCTGATAGCTGCCGAGGATGCGTTCGTCCCCCAGCACCGCATAGCGGCGCAAGGTGCGCTCCAGATCGATGGCCTGGGTGGTGAGCAGGGTCGCCCGGCGGGTATCCCGCACCGCCCGCTCCATCTCGTCGCTGGTCAGCTGGCCCAGATGGGAGAGCGCCTGGCTGTCGTGCCAGATCATGCCCCCCAGGGGCATCAGCACCAGCACGAAGCCCATCAATACCACCTGGAGCAGGGAACGGGGCCGAACCTTGGTCATCTTCTGCTGTCTCGATTCGTCATGGGTGGGCCAGCATATCCGCACTCCATGAAAAAGCAAAACCGGCCAGGGGGCCGGTTTGATTGCACTCGGGGTCCGGATTCACGCCAGACCGACGGACGCCAGGCAGATTATCAGGATCACTGCCAGGGCACCTGAGGCGGTCAACAGCGCCCACTTCATTTCAACACTCATATGAACCTCCTTTCTGCCAATCAGAGTTGGATCACAACAGATAACGGCATGTTAATTCATAGTAAATCCGATAACCGTGAGCTGCGTATATATTTCAGACGAGCCCAACCCAAGGAATGGCAACCATGTTTTACCTCTGCAGCATTGGATCCAACCTAGACCCCACCCAGCACGTCAGCCAGGCCGTGGAAGAGCTGCTGGCCCGCTTCGGCCAGCTGCGTCTGAGCTCGGTGATCCAGACCAAACCGGTGGGGATGCAGTCGCGCCATGACTTTCTCAACTGCCTGTTCGTCGTCCAGAGCGAGCTCTCCGCCGCCCAGCTGAAAGCCGAATTCGTCACCATGGAGCTGGCCCATGGGCGGGATCGCGGCAATCCCCTGTGCAAGGTGACGGACAGGCCCCTCGACATCGACATCCTGGCCAGCCACGAGAGGGATGCCTTCGCCGGGGTCGGGGTGGATGCCTATCTCGGGGATCTGCTGGCCGAGATGTATGAGGGAGGGCGGGTCGGCGCCCACAAGGTGACGCTGCGTATGCAGACCAGCAAGGTGTTTGCGCCGCTGAACTTCGGCCAGCAGCCCGTGACCCTGCGCCAACCCGCCGAACAGCGTCAGGAGCTGGCCGCCGTGCACCCGGACCTGCCTGCCCATCAGGCGACCATTCGCCACCACTAGTCACCCTGCTGGATCATCACGACGGGAGCCCGATCAGACTCCCGCCATCGCTTCATTCAACGACGCGCTCATGACGTCTAGATGACGGCGAGGGCCCGGCCACCGTCCACCCGGATGCTGGCCCCCGTCATATAGTCGTTTGCCATCAAGAGCCTGACTGCCTGCCAGATGGGCTCCAGTCCCCCCTCCCTCGCCAGCGGCGTTCGGGCCAGCACCTGCTGGCGCCAAGCGTCCCCATGTTCATCGAGGAACAGTATGGGGCCGGGCTCTATGGTGTTGACCCGCACCTCGGGTGCCAGCTCCCGGGCAAAGCTCATGGCCAGCGAATGGGCCCCCGCCTTGGTGGCCACATAGGCGGCGAACTGGGGTGCCGGCGCGTGAATGTAGATGTCGGTGATGTGGATGATGCTGGCGTTGGGATTGCCTGCCAGCTTGGGTGCCAGCGCGCGGTTCAGCTGGAAAGGGGCCGCCATATGCACCCGATAAAACTGCTCGAACTGCGCCAGCTGCGCCGCTGGCTCACCGGCCTGCGGCTCAAAGGCCGAGGCGTTGTGGATGATCAACGCCAGATCGTCATGGGCACCCAGCGCCGTGGCAAGGCGGGCCACATCTCCTTCCAGGGCGAAATCCGCCTGCACCAGCTCCACCCCCAGATCCCGCAAGCGGGCCAGCTCGGGCCGCTCGCTGCGATAGCTGCCCGTCACCTGCCAGCCTGCGGCCACCAGCTGTTCGCACAGGTAGAATCCCAGCCGACGGCCACAGCCCGTTACCAATGCACGCATAACCTCTCCTTCTGTCAGTGCTTGCCGACCCGGGGCCCTGCCTATCAATCTCCACGGCACAAGCCATTGGCCCCGTCCGCCATCCAGCGGACATAGTGACACCACTTTAACCCTTTTGGAGCCACCCAGATGCTGCAGATCCGCAATCACATGAGCCGCCCGACCCACTTCCTCAGCCCGCAACTCGGCCTGGCCGAGGCCCTCGACAGACTCCATCAGGCTGACGCGAGCGGCCTGCCGGTGCTGGATGATCAGAAACGGCTGATCGGATTCCTCTCCGAGCAGGACTGCATTCCCAGCCTGCTCACCGGCAGCTATCACTGCGACAGCCGCACCCGGGTGGAGGATCTGATGAGCCGCACCCCGCTGTTCGTCAGCCCGGACGACAGCATCCTGGATCTCGCCCGCCAGATGACGGGGGCCAGGCCCAAGGTCTATCCGGTACTGGAAGGGGGCAAGGTGATCGGCATCATCAACCGTCGGCAGGTGATGCAGGCCCTCAACGCGCAGATGAAGCAGTGCCAGGCCACCTAGAGCTGGTAGCGTCCCCGATCGCCGATATCGAAATGCAGGGGCATGCGCCACTTGGCCAGACTGAGCAGGCCAAGCAGCAGGCCGCTCGCCAGAGCAACCAGGGCCGTGGCCCAGGCAAAGCGGGTCCACTCCAGCAGCCACAGCAGGGGTAACAACAGAGGCAAGAGCCTGATACCCGGGATGGCGAAGCAGAACTGCTCCTTGAACGCCAGGCCACTAAGGGTGGCCAGGGCCGCCCCCAGCACCAGGATGGCGGGGGCGCCGCAGGCGGCCAGCATCACGCCGCCCCAGGCCAGCCCCTGCAGGAGAAACCGGACCCGCTTGTCATAAATGTGCAGGCAGAATCCACACAGGCCGCTGGTCACCACCAGCATGGTCAGCCAGACGGAGGGAGACAGGGGCACCGGTCCCCCCAGCAAGCCAACCCCTCGACACAACAGCAGCAAAGCTGTCAGACTCAGACCGAGACGATAGAGACGGACAGAGAGCCTGTCGATGCCATCCAGTTCGCTTTCTACTTCAGGGTTTGCCATCCGGGGTCGTCTCTTGTCAGGTATCTGCTGGTCACTATACCCCGTTGCGCATAAACCAGCCCCGAGTGTTCAGGAGATGTGATTTGCGAATCTTGCTCGTGTTCTGCTTGCTGCTGCCCTGCTGGCTGTCGGCCAGGGAGCTGGTCATTGGCGGCCTTCTTGAGCCCCCCCTGAAGTGGCTGGATGAGAAAGGGCAGCCACGAGGGCTGGATGTGGATCTGGTCACCACCATCTTTGGCGTCCTCCGGGTCCCCATCAGGATAGAGCTGCTCGATTCCGGTGCCAGACTCACCCGCAACGCCGAGGGCGGCGTCTATGACCTGCTGCTGAGCCACTCCTACAAACCGGAGCGGGAGGCCTATCTGCTCTATCCCAAGCAGGCCCATATGCTCCATAGCTGGCACTTCTTCGTGCGCAAGGCCGACATGGAGAAGATCCACTACGATAGCCTGGTCGATCTCAAGCCCTGGCGTATCGGTGTCACCAGGGACTTCTCCTACACCCCCGCGCTCACGGCGGCCATGGCCGACCCGGCCTATCGCTTCCAGGAGATCCCCATCAACCAGTTGCAGCTGCGCAAGCTGATCGCCGGGCGCATCGATCTGGTTCCCATGTCCCTGGTCACCGCCTTCACCCAGATAAAAGAAGAGGGGCTGGAGGGCAGGCTCGGCTACCTTCCAAAACCCCTCAAGACCAGCCCCTACTTCAATGTCTGGACCCGCTCCCGGGCCGATGCCGACACCCCGGCCCTGATGGCGGCCTATGACGCCGAACTGCTGCACATGAAACAGGATGGCCGGCTCAAGGCCCTCTACCACAAGTACGGCATCCCCTATATCGCACCCTGATCAGTCGGTCAGGGCTTCACGTCTCTCAGAATGGGATTTTGCAGGGAGATCAGGGTTTCGGTGGACTGGATCTCGTCTATGGTCTGGATCTTGTGGATCAGCACGGTCTGCAACTCGTCGATGGAGCGGGTCATCACCTTCATGAAGATGCTGTAGTGGCCCGTGGTGTAGTAGGCCTCCACCACCTCGTCCAGCGCCTGCAACTTGGCCAAGGCCGAGGGGTAATCCTTGGCACTCTTCAGATTGATGCCGATAAAGCAACAGACGTCGTAACCCAGCTTCTTGGGGTTCACCTGTACCCGGGTCCCCTCGATGATCCCCGCCTGCTTCATCTTCTCCACCCGCACATGGATGGTGCCCGGGCTGACCAGCAATTGTTTTGCAAGCTCGGCGTAAGGAATACGCGCATTCTCCATCAGGGCGGTGAGGATGGCCTGATCGAGATTATCGATCCGATAATTTTCCGACACTTTTTTGCACTCCCGTTGACGATATATCAGTAAAATCCCGGACATTTTGAACAAAAAAATACGCAAAGCCTATTTCTATTATCGAATATTGAATTTAGTGCGCAATCTGTTGAAGAATCGCCACATCCAACGGGTTTGAAACAGGTATTTCCCATGAAACAGCACTACATTCGCAGCCAACAACAGATCAGCTTCGTCAAAGAGATGTTCTCCCGCCAGCTCGCCCAGCAACTGGGCCTGATGGAGGTGCAAGCCCCCATTCTGAGCAGGGTCGGTGATGGCACTCAGGACAACCTCTCCGGCCACGAGAATGCGGTGCAAGTGAAGGTGAAGACCCTGCCGCAGCACAGCTACGAAGTGGTGCACTCCCTGGCCAAGTGGAAGCGCCAGACCCTGGGCCGCTTCGGTTTCGGCCCGGGTGAGGGCATCTACACCCACATGAAGGCTCTGCGTCCGGACGAGGACAGGCTGACCCCCATCCACTCCGTCTACGTCGATCAGTGGGACTGGGAGAAGGTGATGCCGGGCGAGCGCCGGGATCTGGCCTACCTGCAGGAGACGGTGCGCGGCATCTGGGCCGCCATCAAGGCCACAGAGCGCGCGGTCTGCGCCGAGCACGAGCTGACCCCCTTCCTGCCGGCGGAGATCCAGTTCCTGCACAGCGAAGAGCTGCTGACCCGTTACCCGGCTCTCGACGCCAAGGGGCGCGAGCGCGCCATCGCCAAGGAGCTGGGGGCCGTGTTCCTGATCGGCATCGGCGGCACCCTCTCCCACGGCGAGCGCCACGACGTGCGCGCCCCGGACTATGACGACTGGAGCAGCGAGAGCGAACTGGGTCTGGCCGGCCTGAACGGTGACATCCTGGTGTGGAACCCTGTGCTGGAAGACAGCTTCGAGATCTCCTCCATGGGGATCCGGGTGGACGCCGAGGCCCTGCGCCGCCAGCTCGCCATCACCGGCGACGAGGATCGCCTGCAGTACGACTGGCACCAGGACCTGCTGGCCGCACGGATGCCGCAAACCATAGGCGGCGGCATAGGCCAATCCCGTCTGGCCATGCTGTTGCTGCAAAAAGAGCACATAGGTCAGGTCCAGGTCGGCGTCTGGCCATCCGAGATGAAGGCCGCCATCCCGGGCATGCTGTAAGCAGGTCATGGGCATAGGGTCATCCCGGGTCGGCACAGAGGAGCACATCGACCAGCAGATACAGGTCGGCGTCTGGCCATCCGAGATGAAGGCTGCCGTCCCGGGCATGCTGTAAGCAGGTCATGGGCATAGGGTCATCCCGGGTCGGCACAGAGGAGCACATCGACCAGCAGATACAGGTCGGCGTCCGGCCATCCGAGATGAAGGCAGCTATCCCAGGCATGCTGTAAGCAGATTGATGGCATCCGGCAACCCATGCCGGATGCTGAAGGTGTGTGGCGGTGCGGACTGAAAGAGCGCAGTCCGGACAGGCTGTAAGGAGAGGGGCATCCTGGATGCCCCTCTGCGAAACCGGGGCTTGCCCCTGCGACCCGCTCAACCCACGCAAGGTCGCATCGAATACATTCCTCCCGGCAATCCTCGGATTGCCGTTTTTTTTGCCTGCAGCCGGGCGCCCCATGAAAAAAGGGGCCTGAGCCCCTCTGTAGTCCTGCCTCTGCCCTCAATATGCCTTGCTGCCCAGCAGGTGGCCATCCACCGGGGAAGGCAAGCCGTACTGGGAGTAGGTGCCATGGAACGCCTTGGTGGTCTGGCCGAGATCCCCCTTGAACCTGGGATCCTGAGGGCGCTCGTGGCTGTTGATGTAAAGGGAGACATCCCAGGCCTGCTGATCGCTCAGGCTCCCTCCCTGGGAGAGCGGCATGTTGCTCTTGATGAAGGCGGCCGCCTTGTCGATGCCGTGCATGCCCGCGCCCCAGTTGTAGCTCTCCTTGCCCCACAGGGGTGGGAAGACGTAGCGATCCGCCACCTTCTTGCCCTCCCCCTCGTTGCCGTGGCAATCGGCACACCGCTCGGCATAGACACTCTGGCCCCGCTTGAAGTCGGGGGCCTGAGGAGGTGTGGCGATGGCGAAGAAGTTGCGCCCTGGCAGTTTGTCACTGATGGGGGCGCCGCTCGCCAGCCAGTAGGAGTAGGCCACCAGATCCCGGATCGCCTGGCTGTCATAGGCGGGGGGCTGGCCCTCTCTGGCATTCATCGAATAGAGGAAACAGCCTTGCAGCCGATCCTCATAGGTGTTCACCTTGTTGTTCTTCTTGCGATAGGCGGGATAGGCCGGATAAGCCCCCCACATGGGACTGGCACCGGCAATGATGCCGGCGCCCAGGTGACAGTTGCTGCACTGCAAGCCGTTCCCCGGCTGGCCCTCCCCCTTGAGCTGCTGGGTGTTGACGAACAGGCTGTAGCCACGCTTGATGGCCGCTCCCATCTCCCCCTCCGGCACGGCAGACCAGTCGGGCACCTTGTGGTAGTTGCCATCGGGCGCCTTCTCCCCGAGCGGGACGCTGAACTGATCCTCGAACGCTGCGCCATGAGCCAGACCGGCCAACAGGCAGGCCATCAGATATGCATACTTCATTTCGCCACCCCCTGCGCCGCGAAGTAGTTGGCCACCGCGTCCATTTCCGCCTCGCTGAGGGACTTGGCGATGGCAGGCATGGAGCCCATGGCGCCAAGCGGGCGCTTGTCGGCCTTCCAGTAGATCAACTGCCGCTTGAGGTAGGCGGGATCCTGACCGGCGAGACGGGGAAACAGGGGCATGACGCCGACGCCACTCGGGCCGTGGCAAGCCACGCAGGCCGGCAGATTGCGCTCGGGTTTGCCGGCCAGGGCCAGCCGCTCCCCCGTCTCCATGTCCCCGGGCCACTTGTCGCCGCTCCAGTGCAGACTCACCTCCTTGGCGGCGGCCTGGCTGGCAAAATGGCTGGCCGCCCGGGCTATCTGCTCGTCGCTCAACTGGTAGATGATGGGATTCATGAAGTCGCTGACCCGTTTGCCGCTGCGAAAGGCCCGCAGCTGCTCGCTCAGGTAGGCCTCCGACTGCCCCCAGAGATTGGGGATGTTCGACTCCTTGGGCACGCCGTTCATCCCGTGGCAGGTGGCGCAGATCTGGGGCACATCCTCGATCGCTTGCGCCCCCTGTGCCGCCAGGGGCACCAGGCTGCTGCACAGCAACATGAGCGAAAATCGTGTTCTCATTGGCAAAGGCTCCCTCTCCTGACAATGACAATGACAATGGCGTCATTAATGGTATGAAGCCTATCACCACAATTCGATGACCAATAGTTATCGCCATGTTAACGCCAACATGCTGCGACAATAAAAAACGCCAGCCCGAGGGCAGGCGTGGTGCTGGCCGATGGCCTCATCGCCACCGTCGCCGCGCTGACTGGGCTCGCTTCCCCCCAGGCTCAGGCTCACTGTTTCTGGGACGGGAACACATGCTCAAAACCCGCCCCTATCTGGGTTTGCCGTGGCAGCCCCACCTTCCGCTTGCCGGTACAGTGGCAGGCAAAGAGGCTGCCGACCCCTTCCCGTTGCAGATAGGACCCCAGCGCCGCCGCCCGCCGCGGGCCGGAAAATTTCAGGTGCAGGCCGCCGATGACGGCGTGCACTCTATCGTCGGCACACACCTCCCTGGCCCGCTGCACTATGTTCTCGACCCCGGCATGGCCGCAGCCGATGAAAACGATGAGGCCCTGCTCGCTCTTGTAGACCAGCGCCGAGTCGTCGCTGATGAGATCCTTCTCCACTCGCCCGCCTCGCACCATGTAACCCAGCAAGGAGGGTCTGGCCTGATCCCGTCGCAGTATGGATCCCAGGAACACCAGCCGCTCGGACAGCCAGACCGGCTCGGCCGAACAGTGAGGGAGCAACCCTCTCGCCGCCAGTTGTTGCGGATCCAGATCGCCCGAGAGGCGGTAGAGGTTGTAGCGCCGGGGCAGCAACGGCAGGAAGTAGCCCCGCTCATTGAACACATCCGGACAGGCGATCAACGGGATGGGCTCGGGATAGACGGGCAGGGAGCCTAAGCCACCCACATGGTCGTAATGACCGTGGGACAGCACGACGTGGGTGAGGGAACCGAGATCGACCCCCATCACGGCGGCGTTATGGCGCAGCGCCCGGCCCCGACCACTGTCGAACAGCACCCTGAGGCCGTCACACTCCAGCAGCAGCGCCAACCCTCGCTCGGGCAGACAACCAGGCAGATGAACCTCATCATCCACCAAGACGGAAAACTTCAGCATCTCAATCCCCCTGAAAACAAAACGCAGGCACAAGGCCTGCGTTTTGAGTCGACAACCCATCACTGGGTCATGGTGAGCCCGTTGCTGTCGGCACCCAGCAGCAGCCGCTTGCCGGGGATGACCCGACCGCTGAGCAGGGCTTGCGCCAGCGGGTTTTCCACCTTCTGCTGAATGGCCCGCTTGAGGGGACGCGCCCCGTAGACGGGATCGAAACCGGCGTGGACCAGCTTGGTCAGCAGCTCCTCGCTCACCTCCACCTCGAAGCCCTGGGACTCCAGACGACCCATCAGGCTCTTGAGCTGGATCCGGGCGATGGACTTGATGTGATCCTCGCCGAGCGGGTGGAACACCACGGTCTCGTCGATCCGGTTGATGAACTCCGGGCGGAAGCTGCGGGTCAGCAGCTCCATCAGCAGGGACTTCATCTCCTCGTAGTCCTTCTCGGCGTAGTGCTCCTGGATGAGATCCGAGCCGAGGTTGGAGGTCATGATCACCACGGTGTTGCGGAAGTCGACGGTGCGGCCCTGACCATCGGTCAGGCGGCCATCGTCCAGCACCTGCAGCAGTATGTTGAACACGTCCGGGTGCGCCTTCTCCACCTCGTCCAGCAGGATCACCGAGTAGGGGCGACGGCGTACCGCCTCGGTGAGATAACCCCCCTCCTCGTAGCCCACGTATCCCGGAGGCGCCCCCACCAGACGGGCCACGCTGTGCTTCTCCATGAACTCGGACATGTCGATGCGCACCATGGCGTCCTGGGTATCGAACAGGAACTCCGCCAGCGCCTTGCACAGCTCGGTCTTGCCCACCCCGGTGGGCCCCAGGAACAGGAAGGAGCCGATGGGGCGGTTCGGATCGGAGAGCCCGGCCCGGGAGCGGCGGATGGCGTTGGAGACGGCGTCCACCGCCTCTTCCTGGCCGATCACCCGGCTGTGCAGCTGATCTTCCATCCGCAGCAGCTTGTCACGCTCCCCTTCCAGCATCCGCGCCACCGGAATACCGGTCCAGCGCGCCAGCACGTCTGCGATCTCCACATCGGTGACCCGGTTGCGCAGCAGGCTGGTCTCCTGCATCTCCGCCTGGGTGGCGAGATCCAGCTGTTTCTCCAGCTCGGGGATGCGACCATATTGCAGCTCGGACATGCGACCGAGATCCCCGGCCCGGCGGGCCACCTCGAGATCCTGACGGGCCTGCTCCAGCGCCGCCTTGATGTGCTGGGTACCGGCAAGGGCGGCCTTCTCGGCCTTCCACACCTCTTCCAGCTCGTTGTATTCCCGCTCCTTCTCGGTCAGCTCATGGTTGAGCAGATCGAGCCGCTTGCGGCTGGCGTCGTCGTCCTCCTTCATCAGCGCCTGCTGCTCCAGCTTGAGCTGGATGATGCGCCGCTCGAGGCGGTCCAGGGACTCCGGCTTGGAGTCGATCTGCAGCCGTATGCTGGCCGCCGCCTCGTCGATGAGGTCGATGGCCTTGTCTGGCAGCTGGCGATCCGCGATATAGCGGTGGGATAGCTGGGCCGCCGCCACAATCGCGGGGTCTGTGATCTGCACATGGTGGTGCAGCTCATAGCGCTCCTTCAGGCCACGCAGGATGGCGATGGTGTCCTCCACCGAGGGCTCCTCCACCAGCACCTTCTGGAAGCGGCGCTCCAGGGCGGCATCCTTCTCCACATACTGCCTATATTCATCGAGGGTAGTGGCACCGACGCAGTGCAGCTCGCCACGGGCCAGGGCGGGTTTGAGCATGTTGCCAGCGTCCATGGCCCCCTCGCCCTTGCCGGCGCCGACCATGGTGTGCAGCTCGTCCACGAAGAGGATGACACTGCCCTCCTCCTTGGCAAGATCGCTGAGCACGGCTTTGAGCCGCTCTTCAAACTCGCCGCGATACTTGGCACCGGCCACCAGGGCCCCCATGTCCAGCGACAGCACCCGCTTGTTCTTGAGCCCCTCAGGCACCTCGCCGTTGATGATGCGCTGGGCCAGTCCCTCGACGATGGCGGTCTTGCCGACGCCGGGGGCACCGATCAGCACGGGGTTGTTCTTGGTGCGGCGCTGCAACACCTGGATGGTGCGGCGGATCTCTTCATCCCGCCCGATGACGGGGTCGAGCTTGCCGAGTTCGGCCCGCTCGGTGAGGTCTATGGTGTACTTCTCCAGCGCCTGGCGGTTCTCCTCGGCGTTGGCATCATCCACCTTCTTGCCGCCACGCACCTTGTCGATGGCCTGCTCGAGTTTTTCCTTGGTCAGCCCCTGGGCGCGCAGCAGCTCCCCCAGGTTGCCCTTCTCGTCGAGGGCTGCCAGCACGAACAGCTCGGACGAGATGAACTGATCCTTGCGCTGCTGGGCCAGCTTGTCACAGACATTGAGCAGGCGACCGAGGCCGTTGGAAAGCTGCACGTCCCCTTCGACGCCGCTCACCTTGGGCAGGCGGTCGAGCTCCTCGCCGAGACGGGAGCGCAGGGCATTGATGTCCATCCCGGTCAGGGTCAGCAGCGGGCGGATGGAGCCGCCATCCTGATTGAGCAGGGCTGTCATCAGGTGGACGGGTTCGATGAATTGGTGGTCACGACCCAGTGCGAGAGACTGGGCATCGGAAATAGCGACTTGGAATTTGCTGGTCAGGCGATCGAGGCGCATTGCACTCCCCCTTTGAAACAGACACGCCGCTTGCGCGGCAAACAACATAACTTTCTGAGATGAAAGATGAGGCCCGTACGGGCTATTTCAAGGGGCGGGCCTGGTTATTTTTTCTGCAACGAGGGCGCTGGCAGGATCCCCGCCCTTGCAAGATGCAGGGCGGGAGATTCGTCAAGGCGTCAGCCAGACAAGAGAGGCCATGCGGCCGGTCTGGCCGTCGCGGCGATAAGAGTAGAACCGTTCAGCGTCGCTGAAGGTGCAGTATTCGCCGCCATAGACCGCATTCACACCGGCGCGGGCCAGGCGCAGCCGGGCCAGCTGGTAGATATCCGCCAGCCACTTGCCCTCATGGCTGGAAGGCACGAAGGCGGCGACCGCCTCGCCCTGCTCCGCCATAAAGGCCTCGCGCACCTCGCCCCCCACTTCAAAGGCCGCAGGGCCGATGGCCGGGCCGAGCCAGGCCAGGATCTCCCCCGGTTCGCAGCCCATGGCGGCGATGCTCGCCTCCAGCACTCCCTCTTTCAGCCCACGCCAGCCGGCATGAGCGGCAGCCACCACAGTGCCGGCCCGATCGCAGAACAGCACCGGCAGGCAGTCGGCCGTCATCACTATGCAGGCCTGCCCGGCCTCGTGGGTGCAGGCCGCGTCGGCATCCGGCGCCTTTTCATAGTCGCTGCCGACCCTATGGACTGCGATGCCGTGCACCTGGTTGAGCCAGTTGAGGGGCCCGGGGATCTGCGCCGCCTGCTGCAGGCGGGCACGGTTCGCCTCGACCCGTGCCGGCTCGTCCCCCACATGGGCACCCAGGTTGAGACCGGCAAAGACCCCTTCGCTCAGGCCACCATCCCGGGTGGTCGACAGGGCCCTGACATTGCCAGGAGCGGGCCAGTCGGGTTCAATCCAGTTCATCTGTGACTCCTTCCATTCACGGATATAGAAACGGGGCTCCTGAAAGGGAACCCCGTTTGTCATCTCTTCGGGCCGGACGGCGGCAGAAACCGACGCAGGCCCTATCGCATCAGCTCCAGACTAAATCGTCCGGATTGGCGAGCGTATCGGCACGCAGCACTTCCATCAGATCCAGCATGTCTTGCGGCGTGGCAGAGTGCCACTCCATGACTTCGCCGGTGATGGGGTGAGCCAGCTTCAGCATGGTGGCATGCAGCGCCTGGCGGTTGAAGTTGCGCAGGGCCAGGGTCAGCTCAGGGGTCGCATTGCGCAGCAGGCGCAGACGGCCACCGTAAGCGGGATCCCCCACCAGCGGATGCTTGATGTGCGCCATGTGGACACGTATCTGGTGGGTACGACCTGTTTCCAGACGCAGACGCAGACGGGTGTGGCCACGGAACTTCTCGTGCACCCGGTAGTGGGTCACGGAAGGACGGCCATTGGGCACCACGGCCATGTGGGTACGCTGGGTCGGGTGACGACCGATGGGGGCATCCACAGTGCCGCCTGCGGTCATGTGACCTATGGCGACGGCCTCGTATTCACGGGTGATCTGACGCGCCTGCAGCGCCTCCACCAGATGGGTCTGGGCCGGGATCGTCTTGGCAACCACCATCAGGCCAGTGGTGTCTTTATCCAGACGGTGCACTATGCCGGCACGGGGTACCTCGGCGATGCCGGGGTAGCGGTGCAGCAGGGCGTTCAGTATGGTGCCGTCCGGCGTGCCGGCGCCCGGGTGGACCACCAGACCGGCCGGCTTGTCGATCACCAGAATGTGTTCATCTTCATAGACGATGTTGAGGTCGATGTTCTGGGCATCCCAGCGGGTGTCATCTTCCAACTCGACATCTACATGTACCTGCTGCCCGGCCACCACTTTCTCGCGCGGGGTATTCGCAACCTGACCGTCCAGGGTCACTCTGTCCTGTAAAATCCACTCCTTGATGCGGGTTCTGGAGTAGTCTGGAAACAATTCGGCCAGGGCCTGGTCGAGTCGCTGCCCGAATTGGTGATCCTGAAATTCGCCTGTCAGTTCAATATGCTGGCTCATGTATGGTCTCTTGAGCGGGGGTATCAATTCGAAATAATCCGGGTATTCTAGCTTTTCTTTTAGCCAAGCATAACGGATACTTTGCCAATTTCGTGGAAATGGACCGGATGTTGTTGATGGGAAAGAAGTCTCGCCTGCTGATGTCGCTCGCCTTGGTCGCTACGCTGATCACTGGCTGTTCCAGCACCAAACCCAAGGTTCCCGACGAACCGCCGGAAGTTCTGTACCAGAAAGCCCGTCTCAAACTGGACACAGGCAACTACCTGAATGCCATCGAATTGCTGGAAGCGCTGGACTCTCGTTATCCGTTCGGCGCCTACTCCAACCAGGTGCAGCTCGATCTCATCTACGCCTACTACAAGCAGGATGATACCGCCCAGGCGATCGCCAATATCGACCGCTTCATCCGCCTCAATCCGGCGCACAAGAACATCGATTACGTGTTCTACATGCGCGGTCTGACCAATATGGCGGCGGATTACAACTTCTTCCAGGACTTCCTGGGTATCGATCGGGACGACAAGGACCCCTCCTACGCCCGTCAGGCCTTCCAGGACTTCAAGACCCTGTTGCAGAACTACCCGAACAGCCAGTATGCGGCCGATGCCCGTGCCCGCATGGTCGGTCTGAAGACCCGCCTCGCCCGCTACGATCTGGGGGTGGCCGAGTATTACGTGAAGCGTGATGCCCTGATCGCCGCCGCCAACCGCGCCAAGCTGGTGGTCGAGACCTATCCCGACACCGTGGAGACAGAGAAGGCACTGGAGATCATGGTCAACGCCTACGATACCCTGAAGATGCCGACCCTGGCCCGCCACGCCCGCGAAGTGCTGGCCAAGAACTACCCGGACAATCGCCTCGGCCGCGGCTGAGCATGACGGATACAAAAAACCGATGCCTTGGCATCGGTTTTTTTATGGCTGCAATCTGCCCGCAGAGTGCGCCTCCCATGACGGCGCCCTGCATGCGCCGTCATCTTCATTCAGCTACTTGGCCACGTTGAGTGCATCCCAAGCATGGAAAAAGAGCGCATAGGCAAGCGCCGCCATGACTGCCCAGCTACTTGGCCACGTTGCCCGCTACGTTAAGCACGTCCCAGGTGCGGGAGAAGGGCGGCGCGTAGGCAAAGTCCAGCATGCCGAGCTGATCCGTGGTCACCCCCATGGTGATGGCCACCGCCAGGGCGTCGATGCGGTGTACCGCCCCCTTGCGCCCCAGGATCTGGCCCCCCAGCAGCCGCTTGCTGCCCGCCTCATAGACCAGCTTGACGTGGATGTCGGACTGGCCCGGGCAGTAGTTGGTGTGGCACTTGTCCTTGATCACCACGGTGCTGTAGTCGATGCCCAATTGTTGGGCCTCTTTCTCAGAAAGCCCGGTCCGACCCGCCTCCAGTCCCAGCACCTTGAGCGCCGCCGAGCCGAGCGTGCCCGGGAATTCCTGTTCGGCCCCCGCCAGGTTCTCCCCCACCATGCGCCCCAGCTTGTTGGCTATGGTGGCGAGCGGCACATAGACCTGCTGCTGCTTGACGCTGTGCCAGACGCTGGCGCAATCCCCCGCCGACCAGACATTGGCCAGCGAGCTGCGCCCCTGACGGTCGACCTTGATGGCGCCGTTGCCGAGCCGCGCTATGCCGCTGTCGGCCAGGAACTCGGTGTTGGGCCTGACCCCGGTGCAGACCACGACGATATCGGCCTCGTACTCACCCTGGTCGGTGCGCACGCCGCTGACCCGGCCCTCCCCCAGCAAGGCCTGGACGCGCTCGCCGAGATGCAGGGAGACGCCCTGCTCCCGCAGTTCGGTCTCGATGTGTTGGGTGATCTCGCCATCGAACGCCTCGGGGATGACCCGCTCGGCCAGCTCGATGAGACGCACCTCCTTGCCCTGATGGACCAGGGCCTCGACCACCTCCAGCCCGATAAAGCCGGAGCCGATCACCACCGCCTTCTTGCTGCGCGGATCCTGCACCGCAGTCTTGAGCGCCAACCCATCGCTCATCCGGCGCAGGCCGAACACCCCTTGCTGCTGCAGGCCGGGGATGGGGGGCATCTGTTCGCGGGCACCGGTGGCGATCATCAGCCGATCGTAGCGATCGCTGAAGCTGTCGCCCTTGTGCTCGACGACCAGGGTCTGGGCAGTCGCATCGAGGCTCAGCACCCTGTGGCCAATCTTCACCTCGATCCCCTTGGCGGCGAACTGCTCCGGGGTGAACTCGGCCATGTAGCCCGGCTCCTGGAAATCGTCCCCCACGAAGTAGGGCAGACCGCAGGCCCCGAAGGAGATCACCTCGGAGGCTTCATACACCACAATCTCGGCGTCCCTGGCCAGACGGCGCGCCTTGGCCGCCGCACTCATGCCGGCGGCTTCGCCACCGATGATCACAATACGCATAGCTTGACTCCAGTCACGACAGGGGAGGCCTCGCCTCCCCTTTTCATAAACAAATCAGAAGATAAGATCCGGTCAGACCGCGGACTCTTCCCCGTCCAGGCTTACCTCGGCATCGCCGTTGAAGACGGCCATGTCGGTCTGCCCCATCAACCGGCTGGTGAGGGTGCCGGCGGTGATGGATCCTGAGACGTTGAGGGCGGTGCGGCCCATGTCGATGAGGGGCTCGATGGAGATGAGCAGCCCCGCCAGGGCCACCGGGAAGTCCAGGGCGGAGAGCACGATCAGCGCCGCGAAGGTGGCGCCGCCCCCCACACCGGCCACCCCGAAGGAGCTGACGGTGATGATGGCGATGAGCGTCATGATGAAGCCGGGATCCAGGGGATTGACCCCCACGGTCGGGGCTATCATCACCGCCAGCATGGCCGGGTAGATGCCGGCACAGCCGTTCTGGCCTATGGTGGCACCGAAGGAGGCGGCGAAGTTGGCGATGCCCGCCGGGATGCCGAGGGCCCGGGTCTGGGTCTGCACGTTCATGGGGATGGAGCCCGCACTGGTGCGCGAGGTGAAGGCAAAGGCCAGCACCGGCATGATCTTCTTCAGGAAGCGCAGCGGGTTGATGCCCACCAGGCTCACCAGCAGCAGGTGCACCAGGAACATGATGGCGATGGCACCGTAAGAGGCCAGCACGAAGTTCAGCAGGTTGATGATGTCCGCGTAGTTGGAGCCGGACACTACCTTGGCCATCAGCGCCAGCACGCCATAGGGAGTGAGGCGCAACACCAGGGTCACCATCCGCATGACGATGGCGTGGGCGACCCCCATGAAGCGCTCGAAGCTGGCGAAGATCTCGGGCTGCTTGCGGGCGATGCCGGTGGCGGAGAGGCCGATGAAGATGGAGAAGATCACCACGGCTATGGTGGAGGTCTTGCGTGAACCCGTCATGTCGAGGAAGGGGTTGGCCGGAATGAACTCCAGCACCATCTTGGCGAGGGACATGCTCTCGACGCTGCCGAGGCTGGTCTGCAGGGCAGCGCCACGGGCGGTCTCGGCGGCGCCGGCGGTGAGCCCCTCGGCACTCAGGCCGAACAGGTTGGACATCAGTATCCCGGCCCCGGCGGCGATCATGGTGGTGAAGATCAGCACCCCTATGGTCAGGGCACTGATCTTGCCGAGGGCGCTGCCGCCGGAGAGCTTGAGGATGGCGCCTATGATGGAGACCATGATGAGCGGGATGATGATCATCTGCAGCAGCTTCACATAGCCGCTGCCGACCAGATCCAGGTAGTCGCCGGTCTGGACCAGCACCTCGGAGCCGACACCGTACAACAGTTGCAAGGCCCAGCCGAACAGGACCCCGAGCCCCAGCCCCGAGAAGACGCGGCGGGTGAAGCTGACGTGGGTCTGCTGCAAGCGGTAGAGAAACAGCAGTAACATGACCAGGATGGCCAGATTACCGATAACGCTAAGAGTCATGATATTCCCCAAAAATAAACGGGCGAGGCCCGAGATGGATGGACGGGCGCACCCTGCACCTCGCCCCGAAACTGGCCGCATCGTGGCGGCACGCCCCCCGTTCGGGGTGACGTCAATATCTGCAAAAACCGGGGGCGGCCAGTGCCGCCCCCCTCATCAGCCAGCCTTGCCCTGCTGCTTGGCCCGCATGATGTTGATGATCTCTATGTCGGTGTCCAGCATCCCCTGTTTCGAGAGGCGGCCCAGGTTCGCTATGGTCTGGTCCACGTCGTCGGAGACTATGCCCTCGCTCTGGGGCACGTGCAGGTTATTGATGGCCATCAGCGACGACTTGACCGCCGCCGAGGTGGAGGTCGACACCTTCATGGAGCAGGCGCTGCCGGCACCGTCGCAGATGATGCCGGAGACGTCGCCAATCATGTTGTTGATGCAGTGGCTGATCTGCTCGAACTGGCCACCCAGCAGCCAGGTGATGGCGGCACCCGAGCCCATGGCGGCGGTGCTGGCGGCGCACAGGGCCGACAGCTTGTTCTGGTAGGCCTTGATGTAGATGGCCACCAGGTGGCTCATCACCAGTGCCCGGGCCAGCTGTTCGTCATCGGCCTTGAGGAAGCGGGCGGCGGCCACCACCGGCATGGTGGCGGCTATGCCCTGGTTGCCCGAGCCCGAGTTGGACATGGCGGGCAACATGGCGCCGTCCATGCGCGCATCGGAGGCGGCGGAGGACAACCGCATGGCCAGCGTCATCAGATCGTCCGAGAGCAGCTTGCGCTCCACCTGCTCGGTGAGGATCTTGCCGATGCGCAGGCCATAGCCCTGCAGGCCTTCATCTGCCAGCGCCTGGTTCATGGTGGCGGCCTCGCGGATGAAGTCGATCTCGCCCAGCGGCGCCTGCAATGCAAATTCCACTATCTCCCGCAGCGTCATGGCGGGCTTGTCGGATTTCGCGGGCTGGATCTGCACCCCGGGGGCACTGTCCTGCTCCATCAGCACCTCGCCATCCTTCTCCAGCAGCACTATGCGGGTGTGATCCGTGCAGATCACCACCCGGGCGCTGTGGCCGTCGGCCTCGGCCAGCACCTCGGCGTAGAGCACGTCAGGCACGTCCTTCACGTCCACCTTGATGATGGGCAGCAGCGCCTTGGCGGCGTCCACCTGGGCCGGGGTGAGGGTCTTGAGCACCTCCAGACCCGCATCCGGGTTGCCCCCGGTGATGCCGACGGCGGCGGCGACCGGCAGGCCTATCATGCCGGTGCCGGGGACCCCGACCCCCATGCCGTTCTTGAACAGGTTGCCGCTGACCCAGACGCTGATACGGGTCGGATCCTGCCCCAGCAGCTTGCGGCAGTTGGCGGCGGCCAGCGCCACCGACATGGGCTCGGTGCAGCCCAGGGCCGGCACCACTTCACGCTTGAGCAGAGTAATAAAGTCGGTCCATTGTGCTTTCATCTGTGGTTTCTCTGGTTCACTGTGCCGCAGGCATCGTATGAGGGTATGGGTGCTATCTGGAGGGCCGCCCGCCGGGCCACCCCGTCCATGTCACTTTATTTGATTCTAGTGGCACGAGCCTCAAATAAAATTGAGCCCCCTCGCCTTTTGCCGCCATTATGCCTTCCAGTGAGGGCAACGTCACCGGATTGCTGCCCTGCCGCCGGCAACGGATCCCACCTCCCGGCCAAGGCCCTTTGCCATCAATGTCTTGCCCGCCCCCGTGAAAAGCGGGCAATAAAAAAGGAGGCCGAAGCCTCCTCTTGTCTCATCCCATCGACGCTTAGAGCGCCTTCAGGATGGCCTCGACGCTGGCCTTGGCATCGCCAAACAGCATCTGGGTGTTCTCCTTGAAGAACAGCGGGTTCTGCACACCGGCGTAGCCAGTGTTCATGGAGCGCTTGAAGCCGATGACGTTCTGCGCCTTCCACACTTCCAGCACCGGCATGCCGGCGATGGGGCTGCCCGGATCTTCCATGGCGGCCGGGTTGACGGTGTCGTTCGCACCTATCACCAGCACCACGTCGGTATCGCTGAAGTCCTCGTTGATCTCGTCCATTTCCAGAACTATGTCGTAGGGGACCTTGGCTTCCGCCAGCAGCACGTTCATGTGACCAGGCAGACGACCGGCAACCGGGTGGATACCGAAGCGCACCTTGACGCCGCGCTCGCGCAGCTTGTGGGTGATCTCGGCAACCGGGTACTGGGCCTGCGCCACCGCCATGCCGTAGCCCGGGGTGATGATGACGGAGCTGGCGTTCTTCAGCATGTCGGCCACGTCTTCGGCGTTGGTCTCGCGGTATTCGCCCATCTCCTGATCGGCCGTGGAGGCCACACCGTCGGAGCCGAAGCCACCGGCGATGACGGAGATGAAGGAGCGGTTCATCGCCTTGCACATGATGTAAGAGAGGATGGCACCGGAGGAACCCACCAGGGCACCCACCACGATCAGCAGGTCGTTGGAGAGCATGAAGCCCGCCGCCGCCGCCGCCCAACCGGAGTAGGAGTTCAGCATGGAGACCACTACCGGCATGTCGGCACCGCCGATGGAGGCCACCAGATGCCAGCCGAAGGCGAAGGCGATCAGGGTCATCAGCAGCAGGGCGAAGGTGGAGCCACCGGCGTTGACGAAGTGGATCATCAGCGCGATGGAGACCACCACGGCCAGCAGGTTCAGCTTGTGGCGGTGCGGCAGCATCAGCGGCTTGGAAGAGATCAGGCCACGCAGCTTGCCGAATGCCACCACGGAACCGGTGAAGGTCACGGCACCGATGAAGACGCCGAGGAACACTTCCACCAGGTGGATGTTCAGCATGGCGCCGGAGAGGTGCTCGACCTGGGCGACGCTGGCCGCCTGCTCGAACGCCGCCCGGGCCGCAGCCAGGGTCGCATCCAGGTTGGAGCCGACGGAGACGACCACTTCAGCGGGCGCAGAGGGGTGCAAGTCGATGAAGCTGTTGAAGCCCACCAGCACCGCCGCCATGCCCACGAAGCTGTGCAGCACGGCCACCAGCTCGGGCATCTCGGTCATCTCGACCTTGAGCGCCAGACGCACGCCGATGGCGCCGCCGATGACCATGGCCAGGATGATCCAGTGCACGCCACTGGTTTCCGGGTTGAAGACGGTGGCGAGCAGGGCGATGGCCATCCCCGCGATACCGAACAGGTTGCCATGCTTGGCCGTTTCTTGCTTCGACAGTCCCGCGAGACTGAGGATGAAGAGCACGGCGGCAACGATATAGGATGCTGTTACCAGTCCTTGAGACACGTTAAACCCCCTTAATCCTTACGGAACATCTTCAGCATGCGCTGAGTGACGGTGAAGCCACCGAAGATGTTGATACTGGCAATCAGCACGGCGATAAAGGCCAATACGGTGACCAGGGTCGACCCTTGCCCAATCTGCAGCAGGGCACCGACCACGATAATGCCGGAGATGGCATTGGTGACCGACATCAGCGGCGTGTGCAGGGCGTGAGAGACGTTCCACACCACGTAGTAACCGACCACGCAGGCCAGGATGAAGACGGTGAAGTGGGAGAGGAAGGCGGCAGGTGCCACCGCAGCGACCCAACCGAAGGCGGCGATGCCGAGGGCACCGAACACGAACTTCTTGTTGGAGGGCTTGGCCTCTTCTTTCTTGGCTGCCGGTTTGGCGGCGGCCGGCTTCTGCGGTGCGGCGGAGACGGAGATGGCGGGGGGCGGGAAGGTCACTTCACCGGCCTGGATCACCGTCATGTTGCGCTGGACCACGTCTTCGAAGTCGATGGCGACCTTGCCGTCCTTCTCCTTGCACATCAGCTTCATCAGGTTCACCAGGTTGGTGCCGTAGAGCTGGGAGGATTGGGCGGGCAGACGACCCGGCAGATCGGTGTAACCGATCACCTTGACGCCGTTGTCGGTGACATGCAGTTCACCCGGTACCGTGTATTCGCAGTTGCCGCCGGCCTGAGCCGCCATGTCCACGATGACGGAGCCCGGCTTCATGCTGTCCACCATCTCCTTGGTGATCAGCTTGGGTGCCGGCTTGCCCGGGATCAGGGCGGTGGTGATGATGATGTCCACTTCCTTGGCCTGCTGGGCGAACAGCTCCATCTCGGCCTTGATGAACTCTTCACTCATCACCTTGGCATAACCGTCGCTGGAGGCGCCATCTTCGCCGCCGAAGTCCAGCTTGAGGAATTGCCCACCCATGGACTCGATCTGCTCGGCCACTTCCAGGCGGGTGTCGAAGGCACGCACGATGGCGCCGAGGGAACCGGCGGTCCCGATGGCAGCCAGACCGGCCACACCGGCACCGATCACCAGTACCTTGGCGGGTGGAACCTTGCCGGCGGCGGTGATCTGACCGGTGAAGAAGCGACCGAACTGGTGGGCGGCTTCGACCACGGCGCGATAGCCACCTATGTTGGCCATGGAGGAGAGGGCATCGAGGGACTGGGCACGGGAGATCCGCGGCACCATGTCCATCGCCATCACATTGATGTTGCGCTCGGACAGCTTCTTGACCAGCTCGGGGTTCTGGGCAGGCCAGATGAAGCTCACCAGGGTGGCACCATCCTTAATTTGTGCGATCTCGGCATCGGTCGGCGCGTTGACCTTGAAGACAAGGTCGGCTTGCCAGACGCTCGGCACCACGCTGGCACCGGCAGCCTCGAAGGCGGCATCATCGAAGCTGGCCAGCTGGCCGGCACCGGCCTCGATGGCGACCTCGAAGCCGAGCTTTTTCAGCTGCTCGACGGTGGCCGGGGTCGCTGCGACCCGGGTCTCACCGGCGAGACTCTCTCTCGGTATTCCAATCTGCATGACTATTCCCTGATGGTTAATAAACAATCATTGCCCAGTCTCTCATGTCTGAGGGGACAAGGCATGATCAAAGTGCAGGTCACGGGCCCTTTGTTATGAAAATCAGCAGGCTTTACCTCAACCTCCTGTCATGGTCAGGCCCCCGCTTTTCAGGCGCGAAGGTGATTAGTATCAAATTTTGGAGTTTTATTACAACCACGACCCCGGGCGAGCGGGTACAGAATTCAGCCCATCCCGGCTCATGATTAAAAAAAACAAACCAAATTAGTGGCTTATACCAGCAAAATGCGCTGAAAAAAGTGATCCAACCAGTCAAAAAAAATGTTTTGCCGAGCCTCTACCTTAGCGTTTTTTGTTCTTATGAAATCTGCCATTGGATCATCAGATGAGATGAAAGGGGAAAAAGTAACCGTTTTGTAACGACTCGGGGGCCGCGCCGCCGCCACAAGGCGGGAGCGGGCCCCCTGATTCAACCCCGGACAAGGCCGGAACTGGTCTCTCGCCTCTTACCAGGCGGCTTCATAAATATGCCGGCTCTGCACCAGGTCGATGTCGCCGTGCTCCCCGAGCGCCGTCATGCCGTGCTCTTCGAGCTTGGCCAGCAGGGTGTCGATATTGGCGTCGGCCAGGCCGTAGTCCCGCAGCCGGGTCTTGACCCCCATCCGCTCGAAGAAGTCGCGGGTGGCTTTGATCGCGCCGTCGATGCGCTCGGCCTCGCTGCCGCTGCGCAGATCCCAGACCCGCTCGGCGTATTGCAGCAGCTTGGCGCGCTTCTGCTCACGCTTGGCCTGCAGCAGGGCGGGCAGCACCACCGCCAGGGTCTGGGCGTGGTCCAGGCCGTGCAGGGCGGTCAGCTCGTGACCCAGCATGTGGGTGGCCCAGTCCTGGGGCACGCCGGCGCCGATCAGGCCGTTGAGCGCCAGGGTGGCACTCCACATGATGTTGGCGCGCACGTCGTAATTTTCCGGCTCAACCAGCGCCTTGGGGCCCTCCTCGATCAGGGTCAGCAGCAGCCCTTCGGCGAAGCGATCCTGCACCTTGGCGTCCACCGGGTAGGTGAGGTACTGCTCCAGGGTGTGGATGAAGGCATCCACCACGCCATTGGCGACCTGACGGGCCGGCAGGGTGTAGGTGAGCACGGGATCCAGCACGGCGAAGCGCGGCATCACGAAGGGGGAGAAGAAGTGCTGCTTGTCCCCTGTGCTCCTGCGGGTGATGACGGCCCCCATGTTCATCTCGGAGCCGGTGGCCGGCAGGGTCAGCACGGCGCCGAGGGGAATGGCGGAAGCCACCTCACCGCCCACGGTCTCGAGGATGTGCCAGGGCTCCCTGGCCAGATCGTAGTGGGCGGCAGCGGCGATGAACTTGGTGCCGTCCAGCACGGAGCCGCCGCCGACGGCGAGCAGGAAGTCGATCTGCTCGGCGCGAGCCAGTTCGACGGCGCCCATCAGGGTCTCGTACGCCGGGTTGGGCTCTATGCCGCCGAACTCGAACAGGGTCAGGCCCGCCAGCTCGCTGCGGATCTGTGCCAGCAGGCCGCTGCGCACCACGCTGCCGCCACCGTAGGTGATGAGGACGCGAGCGTCGGCCGGGATCTGGCCGCGCAGCTGGGCTACCTGGCCCTTGCCGAACAGCACCTTGGTGGGGGTGTGCAGGATGAAGTTGTTCATGGGATCTCCTGGGGTGATCGTAGTCGGTAAGGTATGGGTTGCATTTTTCTCTTATAACCACCTACCATCAAGGGAGCTTTCTGCCGATTTCTTGCCTATTTCTACTGAGCCTGGATAAATGAGTACAAATCAGCCCGTCGCGGCAACCCACCAGTCCGCCCTCGCCAGCCGCCTCGCCGCCCTGGCGCCGCACCCGGGGATCACCGCCGCCCCCGTGCCCGGCGTGCACCTCATCTACACCACCGAGCACCACGACCGCATCCCTGTGCTCTACCGGCCCCGCATGATCATCATCCTGCAGGGGCACAAGGTGGGCTATCTCTCGGACTTCACCTTCCGCTACGACCCCGAGCACTACCTGATGATGACACTGCCGCTGCCCTGCGAGTGCGAGTGCTTCGCCTCCCCCGAAGCCCCCCTGGTGGGGCTCTCGGTGGAGATCGACGTGGCGGCGCTGCAGGCCCTGCTGCTGGAGATGGGGGATGCCGCCCCCGCCCCGGCGGAGCCGGGTCGCGGCGTGGTCTCGGTGCCCCTCTCCGAGACCATGCTCTGCGCGGTGGAGCGCCTCATCGACGTGATGGACAAGCCGCTGCACGCCCGGGTGCTGGGGCCCCAGATAGTGCGCGAGATCCTGTTCCACGCCCTGCACGAGGGGGGAGCCCCTGCCCTGCTGGCCATGGCCAGCCGTCACAGCCAGGTGAGCCAGATCGCCCGAGTGCTGCGTATCATGGAGCAGCGCTTTACCGAGAACCTGACGGTGGAGGAGCTGGCCCGGGAGGCGAACATGAGCGTCTCGGCCTTCCACCACCACTTCAAGGCGGCCACCGCCACCTCGCCCCTGCAGTACATCAAGACCCTGCGCCTGCACCGGGCGCGGCTGATGATGCTGCACGACGGCCTCAAGGCCGGGGTGGCGGCGGACAGGGTAGGCTACGAGAGCGGCTCCCAGTTCAGCCGCGAATACAAACGCTTCTTCGGCAACACCCCGAGCGAACACGCGGCACGCTTCCGCTCGGGACAACTGCGTATCGTGGAGGGATGACATGCGCACACTGATCCTGCTCGCTCTGGCCCTGCTGGCCACCGCCTGCACCGGCATTCCACCGGGGCACCAGGTGGTCAAGCCCTTCCAGCTCGACCGCTATCTCGGCACCTGGTACGAGGTGGCCCGCCTCGATCACGGCTTCGAGCGCGGCCTGAGCCGGGTCACCGCCAGCTACAGCCTGCGGGATGACGGCGGTGTCAGGGTGATCAACCGGGGGCAGGATGAAGAGGGGGAGTGGCGCGAGGCCGAGGGGCGCGCCTACTTCGTGGGCGAGCGCGACGAGGGGCGCCTCAAGGTGAGCTTCTTCGGCCCCTTCTACGGCAGCTACAACGTGCTGGCGACGGACTATGACCTCTCCCTGGTGAGCAGCTACAACCTCCAGTACCTCTGGATCCTCTCCCGCACGCCCCATCCGCCCAAGGAGAAGGTAGAGGCCCTGGTCGAGCGGGCCAGGGGGCTCGGCTTTGCCACCGACCAGCTTATCTGGGTCAGCCAGATCCCCTGAGCCGGCAACACAAAAGGGCAGCCCGCGGGCTGCCCTTTCTCTTGGCTGAATGGCGGAAAGATCAGAGTCGGAAGCGTCCTATCTCCTGCTCCAGCCGCTCGGTCAGGGACTTGAGCTCGGCGGCCTGGGTGGCTTCCTCCTTCGCCTGCGCCGCCAGCGTCTGGGAGACGTGGCGGATGTTCTCTGTGTTGCGGCTGATCTCGCCGGTGACCGAGGTCTGCTCCTCGGCGGCTGCCGCTATCTGGGTCGCCATGTCGCTGATGGCACCTATGGCCTCGTTGATCCGCGCCAGGCTCTGGTTGGCGGCCTCCGCATCCTCCACGCTGGTGCCCGCCAGCTGGCGGCTGGTCTCCATGCCCCCCACGGCGCGGCGCGTGGTCTGCTGCAGGGCCTCGATCATCTGCTGGATCTCGGCGGTGGAGTCGTGGGTGCGGCGCGACAGCACCCGCACCTCGTCCGCCACCACGGCGAAGCCGCGCCCCTGCTCCCCGGCCCGAGCCGCCTCGATGGCGGCGTTCAGTGCCAGCAGGTTGGTCTGCTCGGCGATGCCGCTGATGGTGGCCAGGATGCCGCTGATCTTCTGAGCATGACCATCCAGCTCATGAATGGTCTGGCTGGCGTCGGCCACCTCCCCCGCCAGGCCGCTGATGCTGCGCTGGCTCTGGCCGACCTGGGACTGACCGGCCACGGCCAGCCTGACCGCATCGCCGGAGGTGGTGGCGGCAAACTCGGCGTTGCCGGCGATCTCCTGGGTGGCGGACGCCATCTCGGTCACCGCTGTCGCCACCATGACGATCTCGTCCTGCTGCTCTCGCACCCGCTGGCTGCGAGCCTCTGCCCCCGCCGCCTGGGTCCGCGACTGGGCCGCCAGTTCGACGGTGACGTCCCGCAACCGGCTGACGATGCCGTGCAACCTGGCCACGAACAGGTTGAAGTTCTGGGCCAGCAGCCCCACCTCGTCCTTGCTGTGGGCCGCGATCTGCACGGTGAGATCCCCCTCGCCGTGGGCGATGTCGGCCAGCGCCTTGGAGACCCGGCCGAGATCGGCAAAGAGGTAGTTGAACATGGCGATGAGCAGGGCGCTGAACACCAGCAACAGCACCAGGGTCAGCCCCACCAGCTGCCACAGCAGGCTGGCGAAGGGCGCCTCCAGCACATCCTTGTACATCACCATGGCGAGCAGCCAGTCGGTGCCTGGCACCCCCTGCACCGACAGCAGCACCTCACGCCCCGCTATGGTGGCGACGTGCAGCTCGCCGTCCCGGCTCCAGTCCTCCAGGGTCGCCCCGGTGAGGCCGGGGGCCAGCTCGGCCACCTGTTTCAGGGCCAGCTCCTTCTGCGGGTGGCCGACGATGAGGCCGGAGCTGTCCAGCAGCATGGCGTAGCCCTCCCCCTGCACCTTCATGGCCAGCACCTCGTCGATCAGGGCATCCAGGGAGAGATCCGCCCCCGCCACCCCGATCACCTGACCCTGATGACTCACCGGCTCCGCCAGGGTCACCACCATCTGCTGCATGGTCACGCTGACGTAGGGAGGCGTGACGATCAGCTTGCCCGCCTTGCTGGCGCTCTGATACCAGGGGCGCACCCTGGGGTCGTAGTTGGCGGTGTTGAGGGAGGGATCGTGGCGGGTCATGGCCCCCTGCGCCGAACCGAAATAGGTGAGGCCGAAGCCGCCGGAGGTGCGGGTCTGCAGCAGGTGCGGCACCAGGGTCGCCTGGGGATTGTCGGCAATGACGGCGGCCAGGGCATCGACCGCGTGCTTGCGATCCGCCATCCAGTTGCCGATGGCCACCGAGTGGGCGTGACCGTAGTTGACCGCCTCGCTCTGGATGGCGTCAAGAGTCCGTGTTTTGAGGGTGTGGAAGGCGACGATACCGAGCAGGGCAGCCATCAGCAGCACTACCCCCAGGCTGGTCGCGAGCAGCTTGCCGCGCAACGAGAGTGTCATGACTACAAATCCTTGTGGTGACAGGAGGCCAGGAATACCCCCATATTGGTAGGGATATCGGCGGCAGCACCACTGGACTTTAGTGAATCACCTCAATTTTCTTATTTTCGGCAACAGGAGCTGCTGTGGGTCACGAAAATCACAAGATCCTCGCCTCCTCTCTCCTCCTTCAGGCGCCCTCCGCCGTTCAGGGGTGATGGTGACTGGGAGCGGACGACTGTCCGGCCAGCTCGGTCAACAACAAGCCCAGCAGCGCGGGGGGCCGCTCCCTGTGCCAGGCCAGCGCAGTGGTCACCACCTGCACCTCCCCCGCCAGCGGTCGAATGACAACGTTGGCAGGTGCGCTCTTGTGCAGTGTCTCCGGCACCAGGGCCACTCCTTGTCCACAACCGACGAAGGCCACCTGGGAGGCCACGGTGCGCGCCTCGTGCAGCACCCTGGGGGCAAATCCCGCTTCGTGGCAGCAGGCCATCAGGGTATCGAAGTAGGTCGGATTGAGGGAGCGCGGGAACAGCACGAAGGGCTCCTCTGCCAGGGCAGCAAGGGGGACAGATGCTTCCCCTGCCAGCGCGTGGGTGACTGGCAGGGCCACCGCCAGCCGATCCTGCTTGAGGGGGTGCACCCGGATACTTCCTTCATCCCGTCCGGCCAGCCTCACCAAGGCCAGATCCAGCTCACCGCTTTCCAGTGCAGGAATGGCGTCGGCACTGTCTATCTCCCGCACCGAGACAGTGACCCCTGGGTGGCTTACCTTGAGTCGCTCGATCACCCTGGGCAACTCGTCGAGCATGGCGGAAGTGATGGCCCCTATGGTCAGCAGCCCCACCTGACCCGATGCCGCCTCCCGCACCGCCAACTCCAGGTGATCCAGGTGATCGGCCAGGCGCCGCACCGCAGGCAGGATCGCCTGCCCTGCTGGCGTAAGCTGCACGCCCTTGGGGGTACGATCAAACAGCTTCACCCGCAGGGCATGCTCGAGCACCTTGATCTGCTCGGTCAGAGGAGGTTGAGTCATGCCGAGGCGGCGGGCGGCACGCCCAAAGTGTCGCTCCTCGGCCACCGCCAGAAATAGCCACAGATGTCGCACAAGTCTGAAGTTGATCATGGTTGATAGCCTGTACGAATCGTCTCATTACGTTCTTTGGATTTTACGTATGAACAAGCGCGCTGAACAATACGCCCGTCCCTGTCACCCGTATCGGAGCAAATGTGCACCTCTACCTGATGTTTCTCGCCATGGCGGCCCTGACCATACTGAGCCCGGGCCCCAGTACCCTCAAGTCCCTCACCAACGCCCTCAATCACGGGCTGGGTCCGGCCCTGGTCGGCATGGCAGGCCTCACCTGCGGCGTGCTCGCGGTTGCCACCCTGTCAGCCAGCAGCCTGGGTGTGCTCATCGCCGCCTCCCCGACCACCTTTGAACTGGTACGCTATGGCGGCGTCCTCTATCTCGCCTGGCTTGGCGTGAAACTGTGGCGCAGCGTGCCCGCGCCACTGGCCGAGGTAGCCCCGACTCAGCGCCACCACCTCTTCGTCGAAGGACTCTTGCTGCAGTTTGCCAACCCCAACGCCCTCATTTTCTTCCTCTCCGTGCTTCCCCAGTTTATCGATCGCGAACGCAACTACCTGCCCCAGTTTCTGTTGCTGGTCACCAGCTTCTGCCTGCTGATGATCCTGGTGCACGGCGGCTACATCCTCTCGGCCCGCAAGGCGCGCCGCTGGTTACAAGGGAAAGGTGGGCGCTGGATCAACCGTATCAGCGCCCTCGCCTTCGGGATACTCGCCATAGTGTTGCTGAGTAGCTGAACGGCTTGATGGCACAGTTCTCGCTGCGCCAAACCGGTCGCGGGCAAATTAGTTCAGGATGCGTTCACTCTCGTTGAAGAAGTCGGCCAACGCCCACCACATCAGTACCGGGTTGGAATACATGGGGAAGTGGCCGCAATGGGGGATTGAGGTCAAGCGAGCCCCCTCCTGTGCCAACTTGCCGAGGTAGGAGAGATGGGCATTCTGCTCTCCATACATGAAGTGAACCGGGCAAGGCAGTCCCAGAAACTTGTCAAGCAATGCCCCCTCATCCGAGCACGTCACCATGGAGCGGAAGATGGGGCGCACCGCCTCGGTGCGTACCTTGTGACGCAGGGATGAAGCATAGAGAGTGCTCGATAAATCTCGCCCCTGGCGGATCCGTTCGATAAACGCGGCGAAGAAAGCCTCGTCCCCCTCTGCCGGATGCTCGTGCACCTGGCGACTCAGGAAGCAGTCCTCCGGAGCCAGGTTGCCCTCTATGCTGGTGAAGCTGAGCACCCGCTCCGGCTGGAGATGTGCCAGCAGCAAGCCGGTGAGCCCCCCCATGGAGTGCCCTACCAAGTGAAAGCGTGTAAATCCCCTGCTGTCTATCATCTTCACGGCCGTCTCCACCAGCAGAGGCAGATCGATCTGCGCCGGGTCATCTATCGCAGTAGCGCCGCAACCGGGCGCATCCCAAGCCAGGAAAGGGCGATCGTCAAACTCGGGATGATGGACGAAGTCGGCGTAATCCTCCTTGGTGGAACCAAAGCCGTGCAGGAAGACGACGGGAGCACGCAGACCAGTGCGGCCGATGGTGGCCAGGTTCAGGCTGGTCTTGCCCAGTTGCAGAGGCTGACGCCATTCATTAAAGCGGGGGGACATGGGATCTCCTTGATGCTGGCGGCCTTAAAGTGGCCGGGCGCTCGATTATGGCCAGACAAGAAGGAACCGTGAATTTTGTTCCGAGTATCGGCGTCATAGCTTGAAACTATGATAGACAGACTCTCCATTCGATTTACCTGGAGAATCAACCCCGTCGCAGCCAGACACAAGGCTAACCCGGGAGCAAGCCGTCAGATACGAACCACGAGCAACCGACAACAACGGCTATATCGATTCAAACCATCAAGGATAAAGAGATAAACAAGGGACAGGGACAAGGGTGGAGGATCGCAGAAATGCGAAAGGCCAGCTCAATGAGCTGGCCTTTCTGAAAATGGCAGGGGCGGCAGGACTCGAACCCGCAACCATCGGTTTTGGAGACCGCTGTTCTACCAATTGGAACTACGCCCCTGCAACAAACGAGGCGAATTATACAAAGCCGGGATCAAAGGTAAAGGCTTTTTTTCTCACTTTCGATGCGATCGAACAATTCACGAGCAAATCGCGGCAATTCCAGCAACCAGCCGGGGTAACTTGCTGTATTTGCAGTCCCGCCGGGGTAGGAATGGGGCATAAATGGGGGTAGGGTGAAACCAGCTACAGGGAGGTCGTTCATGCTCAATTACCGCCTGCTTCAACAACTTGCGCCCCTCAACTTCCGGGATGAGCGCAAAACCGAGTCCCTGCCAGACTATCTCGAGCGGGTCTCTCCCCTGGTGCCCTTCATTCCCCAAAATGTGCTGACCCAATGGATTTACCGCCATTGGCGCGGTTTTGAGTCCAACTGGAGCTTTATCGACCTCGCCCGCCACCACTTCGAGTGCGAAGCCTGGGACACGGCCCAGGTCGTGAACCAGATAGGCTCCCGCCACATGGAGGTGATCGAGCGCTGGGGGCAGATGCTGCGCAGCAACCGCTATGTGCGCCGCTCCTGGCTCGGCGAGGACATGCTGAGCCGGGGCACCTGGTCCGAGCCCATCATAGTGCTCGCCCCCGAGCCCGGTGCCTGCTACCCAGATGGCCAACCCCTGCCGCAGCCATATTGCCTGCTGGAGGGGCACCACAGGCTCGGCTATCTGCGCAGCATGGCCGAAGACGGCCTGCCGCTGCAGCCCGAGCACCAGGTCTGGATTTGTCGACCCGTTCGCGACACTCAAACGTTTTTACCGGCAAATCCTGCCTCTGAAATAAATTTTTGACAATTCAAAAACCAGCCCTATAATCTGTCCGGTTTTGAAAAAGGTCGGGACAGGACGATGCCGTTTTTGATGAAAAAAGCAGCCTTGCAAACGGGTGGAGCGCACCAGAGCGGCCCCGTTGTTTCCGGTTTCCGACCCACAGATCCCCAGTTGTTTTTAAAAAGAGCCCCTGTTTCAGGGGCTTTTTTTTGTGCCAGAAAAACCTTCATTGATGTCAAAGGGAATGCAGACGATGACCAATCCACTCTATAACAAACACGTCATCTCCATCTCGGACCTGACCCGGTCCGACATGGAACTGGTGGTCGCCACCGCACAGCGGTTGAAGGCCGAACCCGACACCCGCCTGCTGAAAGACAAGCTGGTCGCCAGCTGCTTCTTCGAGGCCTCCACCCGCACCCGTCTCTCCTTCGAGACCGCGGTACAGCGCCTCGGCGGCAACATCATCGGCTTCGCCGACGGCGGCAACACCAGCGCCAAGAAGGGCGAGACCCTGGCCGACTCCATCAAGATCATCGGCTCCTATGCCGATGCCGTGGTGATGCGCCACCCCAAGGAGGGCGCCGCCCGTCTGGCCTCCGAGTTCTCCCGGGTGCCTGTCATCAACGGCGGTGACGGCTCCAACCAGCATCCGACCCAGACCCTGCTCGATCTCTTCTCCATCCATGAGACCCAAGGCAAGCTGGACGGCCTCAACGTGGCCTTCGTCGGTGACCTGAAATACGGCCGCACCGTCCACTCCCTGGCCCAGGCCCTGAGCCTGTTCAACTGCCGCTTCTTCTTCATCTCCCCGGAAGCCCTGGCGATGCCGGACTACCTCTGCGAAGAGCTAGAGGAGAAGGGCATTCAGTTCAGCGTCCACGAGACCATGGAAGAGGTGATGCCGGAGCTGGACATCCTCTACATGACCCGGGTCCAGAAAGAGCGCTTCGACGAGACAGAGTACAAGCACATGGCCGCCAAGTTCGTGCTGGAGCTGGCGACCCTGGAAGGGGCCAAGCCCACCATGAAGATCCTGCATCCCCTGCCCCGGGTCGACGAGATCGAGGTCGCCGTCGACAAGACCCCCCACGCCTACTACTTCCAGCAGGCGGAAAACGGGGTCTATGCACGCCAGGCGCTGCTGGCACTGGTACTGAACGAAACCGTCTAAGGGAAAAGGGGAACATCATGTCCGAGAAGAACCAACTGCAAGTCGAAGCCATCCGTCACGGCTCCGTCATCGACCACGTCCCCGCCGGCCAGGGCATCAAGATCCTCAAGCTGTTCCAGCTGATCGAGACCCAGGAGCGGATCACCGTCGGCTTCAACCTGAAATCCGGCGCCCTGGGCAAGAAGGATCTCATCAAGATAGAGAACACCCGGCTGACCGAGCAGCAGGCCAACCAGCTCGCGCTGTTTGCCCCGACCGCGACCGTCAACATCATCGAAGACTTCGCCGTGGTGAAGAAGCACCAACTGAAGCTGCCGGAGTTCATCGCCGGGGTGTTCCACTGCCCCAACTCCAACTGCATCTCCCACAACGAGCCGGTGGACAGCTACTTCCGGGTGCGCGAAGTGAAGGGCGCGGTGCGCATGAAGTGCAAATACTGCGAGAAATCCTTCACCCAGGACATCGTCAGCGAACGCTACTGATTTTCCGCCTGCAATTGATACCCATGTGGGCCCTATCGGGCCCATTTTTGACCCCTGTCACATCACTTATTCCCCCTTTGGTTATAATTTGCCATCTCGCAACGGCTAGACATCGCTCATCACCTACCGAAATGCTCGTCATCAGTGTTTTTCGCTATGAAAAACAGGCGTGACAGACTGAGCGCCATAGCCATCTGTCATCGTCAAAGGAAGTCGCCATGGTCAAGACCCTCAGTCGCCCCCCGGAACAGGAGTCCGACCTGGCCCAGCTCGATGCCTGCCGCCAGATCATCGGCCAGCACTGCTACAGCACCCAGGAAGAGATCCGCCGTGAGCTGGCGGAGCGCGGCTTCGCCGACATCAGCCAGTCCACCATCTCCCGCCTGCTGCGCCGCCTCGGCGTCGCCAAGGCCCAGAATGCCAACGGCAAGAAGGTCTACACCCTGGTTGACGAGCAGCTGGAACCCGCCGGCAGCACCCGCTCCGTGCACGACATGGTGCGCGCCGTGGTGCACAACCAGCAGATGGTGCTGGTGCACACCACCCCGGGGGCCGCGACCGTGGTGGCCCGTTTGCTGGATCGCCACGCCGATCCCGAGATCCTGGGGGCCGTGGCCGGCAACGACGTGGTGCTGATCGCCCCGCGCCACATCAGCCGCACCCGTCAGGCCCATGCCGCCGTGGTGCGCACCCTGGAGCAGGCGCGCTAAGCCAAGCCCGCATGCAGCAAGGCGACCCCTGGGTCGCCTTTTTGTTGCCTGTCATCCTGACCATAAAAAAACGGGAGCCCGCAGGCTCCCGTTGCATCTTGCTTGTCATCCCTCAGGAGAGCACGGCTCCCAGGCTCAGGCAGACTACGATCAGCACGGTCAGGATACCGAGCAGCGGAGCCACCCACTTCAGCCAGCGCACATAGGGCACCTTGGCGATGGCCAGGCCTCCCATGACCACGGCGGAGGTCGGGGTCACCAGGTTCACCAGACCGGAGGCGGACTGGTAAGCGGTCACCACCAGCTCGCGACCCACGTTGGCGAAGTCGGCAAGGGGCGCCATGATCGGCATGGTCAGCACCGCCAGACCGGAGGAGGACGGCACCAGGAAGGAGAGCACCACCTCCAGCACGAACATCACGTTGATGAACACCACTGTGGAGAGGCCGGTCACTATGCCTTCCGCACTGTTCAAGATGGTGTGGGTGATCATGCCGTTGTCCATCACCACCACGATACCGCGGGCGATACCTATGATGAGGGCCACGCCGAGCAGGTCACGGGCACCGTCGATGAAGTTGGAGGTCAGCTCCTCCTCGCTCATGCGGGAGATGAGGCCGACTATGATGGCGGCGGCCAGGAAGACGCCGGAGATCTGCGCCATCCACCAGCCGAGCACGGCCACCCCGTAGATCATCACGGCGAAGGCGGCGACGAAGATACCCAGCACTATCTTGCGAGTCAGAGTGAACTCCAGCATCTGATCGCTCTTGTTGCCGAGGAAGTGGGCACGGTTCTCCTCCCACTTGTCGGCCACCAGGGACTTGCTGGGGTCGCTGCGCACCATCTTGGCGTAACGCATCACATAGGCGACGCACAGCAGCCAGCCGGCCACCAGCATGGCGACCCGCAGCCAGATGCCGTCGGTGAAGGAGATGCCGGCCGCGTTGGCGGCAATCACGGTGGCGAACGGGTTGATGGTGGAACCCAGGGTACCGATACCGGCCCCCAGCAGCACGGTCGCGGCGGCGACCACAGGGTCGAAGCGGGCGGCCATCATCACGGGCACCAGCAGGGTGTAGAAGGGCAGCGACTCTTCCGCCATGCCGTAGATGGTGCCCCCTGCGGCGAACAACGCCATCAGGATGGGGATCATCCACTCCTCGCGGCCACGCAGACGATCGGTGACGCGCTCGATACCGGCATCGATGGCACCTGTCTTGGTCACTATGCCAAGGAAGCCGCCGATGATCAGGATGAAGAGGGAGACGTCGATGGCGCCTGCCTCATAGGTGTCGTGGTTGTAGAGGCCGTCGATGGGTGCCAGCAGCACGTCGACGATCCCCTGGGGATTGGCATCCACCAGCTTGTAGGTGCCTGCCACCGGCACTTCCTTGCCGAGGGCTTCATTCATTACCATGTCGTATTTGCCGGCCGGCACTATCCAGCTCAGGGCGGCCACCAGGGCGATCAGCACAAACAATATGGTGTAGGCTGACGGGAACTTGAATTTGGTCATGGTCCAGCTTCCTTCTGTGGGTGTGGTATCCATGTATCTGCGGGTCGTAGGGTTAGAGGTATTATGCCGCCGTCACATGGTCGAAAAGCCGGGGGTCCCCCCCCGGCACCACTACTGCGACCTCAGTCGCCCAGCGTAGCAACCATCACTGCCTTGATGGTGTGCATCCGGTTTTCGGCCTCGTCGAACACGATGCTGTGCTCGGATTCGAACACGTCCTCGGTCACTTCCAGACCCTTCATGCCATATTTGTCGGCCACTTCCTTGCCCATGGTGGTCTCGTCGTTGTGGAACGCCGGCAGGCAGTGCATGAACTTCACATCCGGGTTCTTGGTGGCGTTGATGACGTCCATGTTGACCTGATAGGGGGTCATCAGCTTGACCCGTTGGTCCCAGGCTTCCTTCGCTTCACCCATGGAGACCCAGACGTCGGTATAGAGGAAGTCGGCACCCAGCACACCCTCTTTCACGTCTTCGGTCAGGTGAATGCGCGCACCTGTCTCTTCGGCGATCTGGCGGCACTTGGCAACCAGCTCCTCTTCCGGCCAGAAGGCCTTGGGGGCAACCAGGCGGATGTCCATGCCCATCTTGGCGGCACCGACCATCAGGGAGTTGCCCATGTTGTTGCGGGCGTCGCCCAGGTAGGCGAACTTGATCTGATCCAGGCGCTTGCCCTTGCCGTGCTCCAGCATGGTCATGAAGTCGGCCAGGATCTGGGTCGGGTGGAATTCGTTGGTCAGACCGTTCCAGACCGGTACACCGGCATGGGCGCCCAGCTCTTCGACGATCTCCTGACCGAAGCCACGGTATTCGATGCCGTCATACATGCGACCCAGTACACGGGCGGTGTCCTTCATGGACTCCTTGTGACCGATCTGGGAACCGCTTGGGCCGAGGTAGGAGACCTGGGCGCCCTGGTCGAAAGCCGCCACTTCAAAGGCGCAGCGGGTACGGGTGGAGGTCTTCTCGAAGATCAGGGCAATGTTCTTGCCGGTGAGGTGCTTGCGCTCATAGCCACCGTATTTGGCTTTTTTCAGGTCGATGGCCAGATCGATCATGTATTGGATTTCGCGCGGGGTGAAGTCCAGCAGTTTCAGGAAGTTACGGTTACGCAGATTAAAAGCCATGATGAGTTCTCTCTATATTTGTGTCAGACCAATTCGGGCAGTGTTGTTAACTACGCAGTGATTCAACGACTCAAGCATTCACGGTATGGGTGGCGACTATATTGGTGCCGGCTTCCCCCTTGAGGATGGCGAGGCCATCTTCCAGGGAACCTATGCCGACCATGCCGCCGGTTGCCTTGACGAATTCGCAGGAGGCTTCGACCTTGGGCCCCATGGAGCCGGCATCGAACTTGACCCCAGCCAGCTCGGCCGGGCTGGTGACCCGCAGCGGGTGCTGGGTCGGCTTGCCCCAATCCAGGTAGACGGCATCGGCATCGGTCAGGATCAGCAGGGCATCGGCCTTGATCTGCTTGGCCAGGTAGGCGGCAGACATGTCCTTGTCGATGACGGCTTCGATGCCGGTCAGGCAGTGGCCATCCCAGGTCACCGGAATGCCGCCACCACCGGTACAGATGATGAGGTGGCCCTGGGCGATCAGGGTTTCGATGGCGTCGCCTTCGACGATGCGCTGGGGCAGCGGGGACGGCACCACACGGCGGAAGAACTTGCCGTCTGCCTTGACGCTCCACTGCTTCTCGGCAGCCAGGGCGCGGGCTTCGGCTTCCTCATAGACGGGGCCGATGAACTTGGTCGGATTGGCAAACGCCGGATCCTTGGGGTCGACCTGCACCTGGGTCAGCAGCGCGGTGACGTTGCGGCTCGGCATCAGGTTCTTGAGCTCCTGGATCAGCATGTAGCCGATCATGCCCTGGGACTCGGCGCCCAGCACATCCAGGGGATAGGGGGAGACCTTGGTGTAGGCGCTGTTCTGCAGGGCCAGCAGGCCGACTTGCGGGCCGTTGCCGTGCACCAGCACCACGTTGTAATCCTCGGCGATCCGGGCGATGGTCTTGGCGGCGGTCGCTATGTTCTTGCGCTGGATGTCAGCTTCGAGGGGCTCGCCACGACGGAGCAGGGCATTGCCACCCAGGGCGACGACGACAGTTGGTTTTTTCATGAGTGTTACTCTCGAGTCTTGGTATGTGTGGCGCCAGCCTCTGCCGGCGCCACGCCGTCTTGTCAGATGCCGTCACGTTCCATCGGGCAGCTCATGCAGCGGGCGCCGCCGCGGCCACGTCCCAGCTCTTCACCCGGGATGGGCAGCACTGTGATGCCGGCCTTGTCGTACTTCTCGTTGGTGTAGGTGTTGCGCTCGTAGCCCACCACCACGCCGGGGCGTACTGTCAGCACGTTGTTGGCGTCATTCCACTGCTCGCGCTCGGCCTCGAAGCTGTCACCGCCTGTGGTGATGAGCTTGAGCTGATCCACGCCCAGCGCCTTCTCGATGGCGGTGACGAAGTAGCCCTCTTCCTTGATGTTCATGCCGGTGGCGCCGCCCGGGGTCAGGCTCCAGCAGTTCACGTCCTTGCGGATGACCTCCGGATAGACGGAGAAGGTGTCTATGTCCATGTGGGTCATGACGGTGTCCAGGTGCATGCAGCTGCGGTGTTTCGGCAGTTGCATGGCGATGACCTGCTTGGCCTGACCGTGCTTGAACAGGCCGCGGGCCAGGTGCTCCACCCCTTGCGGCGTGGTGCGCTCGGACATGCCGATCAGCACGGCGCCACGGCCGATGACCAGGACGTCGCCCCCTTCGATGGTGGAGTTGTCGTAGTCGCGATCCTCGTCACCGAAGTACTTGATGAAGTCCTGGCCGGCAAACTGCGGGTGCCAGCGGTAGATGGCCTTCACATGGTTGGTCTCGCGGCGACGGGCGGCCTTGGCCATGGGGTTGATGGAGACGCCGCCATAGACCCAGCAGGAGGTGTCACGGGTGAAGAGGTGGTTGGGCAGCGGCTCTATGATGAAGTCGGTCGGGGCGTGCATGCCGACCACCATGTTGACGCCGCTGTAGGGCATCTCTGAGTAGGTCAGGCCACCGGAGAGGATGCGTGCCAGCTCGCGGTGCGGCATGTCCGCCAGGAAGCAGCGCACGTCATTGGCCAGGGCGGTGCCGAGGCGATAATCGGAGACCTGATGTTGCAGCAGCCAGGCTTTGGCTTCCGGCACATCCAGGGTTTCGGCCAGCAGGTTGGTCAGCAGGAAGACTTCGACATTCTGATCGCGCAGTACCTGAGCGAATTTGTCGTGCTCCTGACCGGCACGTTCAACGGACAGGACATCGTCGAACAGCAGATCCTGGCAGTTGGAAGGGGTCAGACGCTTCAGACTGAGGTTGGGGCGGTGCAGCATGACGCGGCGCAATTGGCCAACTTCAGAACCTACATAAAATTTGCTCATGATTATATTCCGTCTAGCAGTGGTCCCTGCGAGTGATTGAATAGATTCCTTCTATTCTGGCTCGTGGCTAAGGCGGGATATTCTTTATGTAGGGTATTCAGCTTGTGCTCTATCCTGCCCTTGCCTTTCGTGACAGAGGTTAGGACTAGCAATCACTGCAAACTTAGACATTGATCACATTCACTCGAGACTGAATAAAATCAGGAGTTAATTTATGATGGAGTTTACATAAATGACATTTACCCATTAATGCTGACCGCATTTTCACGCAATAAAGACAGCTTTTATTTCGCCAAGATAGCGTTTTCATTCATGCGCGATATCTATAAATGGATATTCGCAATTATAAATAACCAATAAAAACATGAGCATAGCTGCATTTTATTTTTTGTTTGAATTTTATGCGTTCATCCATGCATTTATCCTCATAAATACTCCCTCCCCTCGTCACATAAATAGTCATCCGCATCCCTTCATCTGAATAATCCATCTCTTGTCCCAGATCATGGCATCGGCGCCAACCCGCACGGACAGCCCTCCGTGTGGTGGTACTCATCGCATCTCCTTTATATGGATATGCATTCTGAGCGCATCCTAGCGATGCTTTTCTCACCAGCGCCATTGCATCCGGGTTTTAAAGTTTTTTCATTAGTTGAATTTATTGCGCCGCCTTGCGCCGCTCCCTGGTTCGCCTTAACTCAGAAAGTGATCAAGATCACGCTATTTTCTATCACCAAGGAGATAACCATGAAGATCAAGTCGCTGTTTCTGCTGGTCGCCCTGGTTCTGCCCATGACACCGGCCCTGGTTCAGGCCCAGGGCGCCCCCGCCATGCCGCTGGTGGTGTGCCATGTTGACCAGGCCCCCCAGATGCTGATCCCCGCCTATCTGTGCCAATGGTATGGCGGTCAGCAGCACCACTGATACTGCCCCCAGGGGGAGGATCCCTCCTCCTGGCTTGTCAGCTCCCCACACCGGTATACCCCTCCCCCGATAGCCAGCTCCTGTTAGCCGCTTCCGGCCAGCAACCCCATGCAACCCTCCATGTTCCCCCCTCAACCCGCCCTGGCACAGGTAGCCCTGCCCCTGGATGCTGCCGGCCCCGACTCGCCTATCCGCGATCGACTCTGACCCTGGTGACTTTTCTGAACCTCAGTTAAACGAGCTGTGAGACATTCGCCATGACAGGTGTAAGCCAAGCGCCTCAAAAATTCTCGCCATAGTCGGAAGATAGGCGCAAAAAACCGCACTTAAAAAAGCACAAGATATTGATCTAAAAAGAAATAACATCATTATCATTTCTCGAGAAACGAGTTTGGAAAAAACGTTTTTCAACATGCCGTTGTCGTCCCCCGGGAAATCCTTATAGTTACTCCTGCACGGACGCAATGAAGTCGGTCAGGAAGACTGGCTGCCAGGGTTGGGCAAATGGACTCACCACAGGATGTGGTAAAGGACACCTCCCAGGACGGAGAAAGTGCGACGGGAACGGATGACTCGTCAGGCCATGATGGCTAAAGGACACCCCAAAGGATTGGGAAGGGGAAACCTAAAGGAAGAGGTATAGTCAGGGATTGCAGGGAGCAACTTCGTTCAAGGATATGAGCGATAAGACTATCGGGGGCGACGCAAGTCGCCCCCATCTTTTTTGGGCGTTTTTCACGCTTTCCCGGCGCGCTGTCACCCTGACCACGGCGGCCAGGGTGCCCATCACCAGTCCAACCGACCTTATTCCAGCCGGAAGTGCCCCACTATCTCCCGCAGCCTGTCATAGGTGTGCTGCATCGAGGTCGAACTCTCCACCGTCCGCTCGCCATTACCCTTGAGCTGGGTGATCACCTCGGCGATGGCGCTCATGTTGCGGTTGATCTCTTCGGCAACCGCGCTCTGCTGCTCCGCCGCCGTGGCGATGTGGCTGATGAGATCGTTGATCTCCACCACTTCCCCCGCCATCAGATCCAGCGACGCATTCACCTTGCTGGTGTTCTCTGCCGCATCCTGACAGCTCTGCCGGGTGTTGCCCATGGCCGCCACCACGGTCTGGGTGCCCCGCTGCAACCGGGTCAGCATGGTCTGGATCTCTGCCGTGCTCTTCTGGGTACGGCCCGCCAGGGAGCGTACCTCGTCGGCCACCACCGCAAACCCGCGCCCCTGCTCACCGGCCCGGGCTGCCTCGATGGCGGCGTTGAGGGCCAGCAGGTTGGTCTGCTCGGCGATGCCGCCGATGACCCCCAGGATGGAACCTATCTGCTGCACATCCTGCTGCATGGCGGTGATGGAGTGGGCCGTGGTCTCCACCTCGGTCACCAGGGCGGTCACGCTGGCCATGGCCTGGTCCACCACCCGGCGCGACTGGCTCGCAAGCTGCTGGCTCTGGCCGGTGAGCTGGGCCGTGCTGGCGGCGCTCTCCGATACCGAGACCGCGGTGCGGCTCATCTCGTTGATGGCGGTGACCACCTGTTCGGTCTCCCGCACATGATCCGCCAGCAGCCCCTGAGCGGAGCCCGTCTGACTGGCCAGCCCCTCGATGCCGCTGTTGAGCTGGCCGCTGGCTTCCCGTACTTCTCCCATCATCTCCTGCAGCCGCTCGATGAAGCGGTTGATGCCCGCCGAGATCTGGCCGAGATCGTCCGTGCTGGTCACCGTCAACCGGCGGGTCAGATCGCCGCTGCCGCGAGAGAGCTCCAGCACCAGATCCCGCAGGGAGAGGATGGGCCTATAGGCCACATTGAGCGCCAGCATTGCCAGCACCATCACCACTATCGCCACGCCGAACAGCGCCATGATGATCTGGCCGTTGAGGGACCGGGTCATGGACCGGATGTAATCGAGATCCACGTAACCGGTCAGGGTCCACTGACTGCCACGGATATCCAGCTGGTTGGGGCGAGACTCGCTCTCCCCCTGTGGCTTGCTGCTGTAGAGCACCTGGCCCTGACTGTCGCTCAGGGAGAAGTAGCGCCCCTCCCCGCTCACCTTCTCCAGCAGCGCCTTGAACTCGCTCATGTCCAGGTAGTAGAGGTAGGCGGAATCGGCACCGCGCGGCACCAGGATGGAGATGACCGGCTTGCCGTCCAGCTGCTCCAGCGGGCTGACGGTGATCTGGTTATTGGCGGCGGGGATCAGCTTGCGCAGAGCCTCGACCCTGGCCTTGTCGTCTATGACCCCGTTCACGTCGAATGCCATGTCGCCGATCAGCTTGACGATGTTGTGAAAGCCGGTCTCCTGCAGCGCCTTCTTGACGCTGGTCACCCCGAGATTGAGGTTCGCCGCCAGCAGCACCTTCTGGTTGATGTCACCGGCCAGCTTCTCCTTGACCAGGGTGATCTGCTCGTTGATGTTCTGGGTGGCCTGGGTGCGGATGTAGCCGCTGATGAAGTGGTTGACGCTAAACCAGGCGGTACCAATGGTGACCAGGATGGCGAGCAGCAGCAGCGCGTTGATCTTGACTTTGAATGCCATGGATTGGATCCCTCCAAAGAGAAAGGGCCGGGATAACCCGGCCCCCCTGCCAATGCTTACTTCTTCTTGGCGTACTTCATGGAGTCCAGGGCTACCGCCAGGATGATGATGCCGCCCTTGATGATGAACTGCCAGTAGGGACTGACACCTATGTAGGTCAAACCATAGTTGATCAGCGTGAAGATAAGCACGCCGGTGATCACACCCGCGACAGTTCCCACACCGCCGGCGAAGGAAACCCCGCCCACCACGCAGGCCGCGATGGCATCGAGTTCATACATGAAGCCGAGGTTGTTGGTGGCGCTGCCGATCCGGCCCGCTTCCAGCATGCCGCCGAAGGCGTAGAAGACACCGGCCAGGGCATAGATGATCACCAGGTTGACCGCCACGTTGACGCCGGAGACCTTGGCCGCTTCCGGGTTGCCGCCGATGGCGAAGATGTTCTTGCCAAAACGGGTCTTGTTCCACAGCACCCAGACGAAGACGCTGGCGATGGCCGCATAGAAGGTGAGATAGGAGAGCTTGAATCCCCCTATCCGGATAAAGCCCTGGGCGAAGCTGGAGAAGCGGGGGTCGAAGCCGGCCACAGGGGAGGCACCTACCGAGTCGAAGTACAGCGAGTTGATGCCGTAGACGATGATCATGGTGCCCAGGGTAGTGATGAAGGGCGTCACGTTCAGGTAGGCCACGATCAGGCCGTTGACCAGACCGATCAGGGCCCCCACCGCGCACACCAGCAGGATCACCGCCGGGATGGGCACTTCACCCAGACTGGGGAACACCTTGTTGACGTTGGTCAGGGCCTGCAACATGGTGGCCGCGATCAGCGCCGCCAGACCGACCTGACGACCGGCCGAGAGATCCGTCCCCTGGGTGATGATGATGCCCGCCACCCCCAGCGCTATGATGACCCGCACCGAGGACTGGGTCAGGATATTGCTGAGGTTGGTGAGGCTCAGGAAGGATGGCTCCTGGATCACGATAACCATGAGCAGCACCAGCAGCACCAGGTAGATGGCGTTTTCCTTGAGCGCCTGCATCAGATTGAAATTTTTAGCCGACTCCATAAATGTCTTCCTGTCTCTAGAGGTACAGAGATGCCAGGCGCAGTATCTCGCTCTGGTCAGTTTCTTTGGTATTGACGATCCCGGCGACCCGGCCATTGCTCATCACCATGATGCGGTCGGTGATCCCCAGCAATTCGGGCATTTCGGACGAGATGATGATGATCCCCTTGTCCTTCTTCGCCAGCTCCAGGATGAGCTGGTAGATCTCGAACTTGGCCCCGACGTCTATGCCGCGGGTGGGCTCGTCCAGCATCAGGATCTCCGGCTGGGTCAGCAGCCAGCGGCCTATGATCACCTTCTGCTGGTTGCCCCCGGAGAGGGAGCCAATCTGTGTCTGCTGGGTCGGTGTCTTGACCCGCATGGAGTCGATGACCCACTGGGTATCGCTCTTCATCTTGTTGTCGCTGAGCAGCCCCATGGATCCCTTGTAGTTGTCCATGTTGGCGATCAGGGAGTTGAAGGCGATGTCGAGACGGGAGTAGATCCCGGTGGAGCGGCGCTCCTCGGTCACCAGGGCGAAGCCGTTCTGGATCGCCTCATGGGCGTTGCGATTGGCGACCTCCTTGCCGTGCAGCTTGATGACACCGTCGCTGTGATCGCGGATGCCGAACAGGGTCTCGACTATGTCGGTGCGCTTGGCCCCCACCAGACCGGCGATGCCGAGGATCTCCCCCTTGTGCAGGTTGAAGCTCACGTCCTTGATGGAAGGCTGATTCTTGGCCGTCAGGTGCTCGACTTCGAGGATCACCTCTTTGGGCTGGTTGGTTTTCTCCGGGAAGCGCTGGGTCAACTCACGACCGACCATCATGCCGATGATCTGATCCATGGTCATGCCCTCGAGCGGCTGGGTCGCCACCCACTGGCCATCCCGCAATATGGTGATCTCGTCACAGAGCTGGAAGATCTCTTCCATCTTGTGGGAGATGTAGACGATGCCGCACCCCTTGTCCTTCAACTTGTTGATGATCTTGAAGAGGTGGTTGACCTCTTTCTCGGTCAGGGAGGAGGTGGGTTCGTCCATGATGACGATCTTGGCGTCATAGGAGAATGCCTTGGCGATCTCGATCATCTGCATCTGGGAGACGGAGAGGGTGCCGACCTTGACCCGCGGGTCGATGTCGATGTCCAGTTCGTCGAAGATGCGCTTGGTGTCGTCATACATCTTGCCGTGGTCGATGAACCACCCCTTGGTGGGGTAGCGACCGAGCCACATGTTGTCCATCACGGTGCGTTGCAGTACCAGGTTGAGCTCCTGGTGCACCATGGATACGCCATTTTCCAGCGCCTCTTTGGAAGAGGTGAAGTTGACCTCCTCGCCCTTGAAGAAGATCTTGCCCTGATCCTTCTCGTAGATGCCGAACAGGCACTTGAGCAGCGTGGACTTCCCTGCGCCATTCTCGCCCATCAACGCATGCACAGAATGAGGACGGACCCGTAAATTGACATTATCGAGTGCCTTGACGCCAGGAAAGCTCTTACTGACGTCAATCATCTCCAACAGCCATTCTGATTGTTGCCGTGTTGTCATATCAGCCATCACATCTGGTTGAAAAAAGGGCAAGGGGATCTCCCTTGCCCTGAGGGGAGGAATTACTCGAATTGGGACAGGTTGTCTTTGTCTACGCCCACGTAGGCAACGCGCACGACCTTGTTGTCGATCTTCCAGTTGGTGCCTTCACCGGCCGGCTTGCCTTCAGCCAGGTTCTTGGTCAGCTCGAAGGTGGCCTTGGCCTGGTTGGCCGCATCGTTCAGCACTGTACCCGCCATGGCACCGCTCTTGACCATGGCCAGGGCTTCCGGCAGGGCATCGACGCCGAACACCGGGATGGCAGTCTTGCCCTGGGCTTTCAGGGATTCAACAGCGCCCATTGCCATGCCGTCGTTGTTGGCGATGACCACTTCGATCTTGTTGGCGTTGGGGCCGGAGATCCAGGCGTCCATCTTGTCTTTCGCCATGGCGGTATCCCACATGCCGGTATCCATGTGCAGCTGTTCTGTCTTGACACCGCCGTCATTCAGGGTCTTGACGACGTAGGTGGTGCGGGCTTCCGCATCCGGGTGGCCCGGTTCGCCCTTCAGCAGCACGAACTGGATGACGCCATCCTTGTTCAGATCCCACTCGGGGTGTGCCTTCCAGTGCTTGGCGATCAGCTGGCCCTGGATGATGCCTGACTCCTTGGAGTCGGTACCCACGTAGTAGGCCTTGTCATAGCTGGCCAGATCGGCCGCACTCGGTTCCTTGTTGTAGAAGACCACGGGGATCTCGTCCGCACGGGCCTTCTCGATCACGACAGGGGCCGCCGCCGGGTCAACCAGGTTGATGGCCAGCGCCTTCACGCCCTTGGCCAGCAGCACGTCGATCTGGTCGTTCTGCTTGGACTGGTCGTTCTGGGAGTCATTCATCAGCAGCTCCACGCCGGGATTGGCTGCCGCTTCCTTCTCGATGGCCTTGCGCACCACGGCCATGAAGTTGTCGTCATACTTGTAGACGGTGACACCGATACGGGTATCGGCCTGGGCTTGGGCTCCCGCCATCAGTCCCATCAGCAAGGTGGCAACTGTCGTGAGTTTTTTCATTGTTATGCTCCGATCTCTAATATCTGTTTTTGTAGGGAATGCTGTACACCATTTGAACTGGCGCCAGCCTAATGTAATCAGTTTGTTGTATGGCGGTCTGTGATCATGGCAACAAAATGAAAACGTTTACACTCTGTTACATAGAAGCAATGTTGTTAAAAATTAAATGGTTATGTAAGTTAAGGCCTCTTTCGAAGCCTTACCATGCAAGACTAGTCCATCTAGCGAAAAATGCAGTTCCAGCTGTAACTTCCAGGCGGCAACCAGAATTCGGGCCGCACGCTCTGGCTCCAGGAGTCATCGCCCCCTACCCCCATGTGGAAGCCATCCAGACAGAGGTGCACTCCCCCCCGGGCCACCAGATCGGTCTGATGACGGGCCTGGGCCAGCTGCTGCTGGCAGTAGCGGCTGACGCTGAAATGAAACTGGCCCTCGACGGCAATCTCGCCAAGCTGCAGTTCACGGGTATCGCAGCGCAGTCCGTTGTCGGTCGGGAACACATAGGGGGTGTGCAGGGCCGCGAGCGGCAACTGCCAGCGATGGAGGTCGGCGGCAAGCAGCCTGTCCGGGTAGTTCTCGTGGGGACCGCGCCCCAGCCAGCTCACTTCGTCGACCTCGTCGACCAGCCAGAGCCTGGCGCCGATCCGGGGCAACGACGGCATGTGGGCGGCAACCTCCACCTCGATGCGCAGCGCCATGGCGCCGTCGGCATCAAAGCTGTGATGCCAGCGGGTCAGCAGCCGCAGCGACTCCCCGACGAAGTAGCCGTGGGATGCGACCAGCGTCCCCCCATCGGGGTTAGCCTCCAGGCCGAGGCAGCGGTGCTGCAGATCATTGAGCCCGGCCTCCTGCCAGCGGGCAATCCAGGCGTTGGGATCCGCGTGATCCGCCTCGCTGGTGCCGATGTCGTTGTCGAGCGGTGCCCGGTAGAAGTGATCGGCGATGGCCTCCCGCAGCCGCTCACGGCCCTGTTTCTGCCAGCTGCTGATGCGGCCGCTGGCCTTGTCCAGCCGCCACTCGCTGCCCGCGGCACGCACCAGCCAGTGGTCCGGCTGCTCGCCCAAGGGGGCGGGCGCCCGGGTCACTGGCATGGCCAGAGGGGTCGGCAACATGCATTGCTGGCGCGCCACCTCGTGATCCGCCCCGGCCCAGGCCGTGGCAGCGGGCTGCACTATGGCCAGATCCAGCCAGGCCAGGGAGCCTGCGGCAAAGCCCGGCAGCCGCTCCAGCAGGGTCAGCGTCACGCTGCCTCTGGGCGCCAGCGCGAGCGGGCATTCCCCCTGGCTCAGCACCACACAGTCCTCCAGCAGCTGCCAGCGCAGCACTTCGTTGTCCGTGGGGCGGAACAGGTATTCGCTGGCGATCTCCACCGTCAGCGGCTTCTGGCTTTGCAGGGTCAGCACGAAGGGCTGCTGGGCCCGTTTCGCCTCGAACAGGGCGGGATGCGGCGTCCGATCCGGGAACAGCAGGCCGTTGCAGCAGAACTGGCGATCGTTGGGAACATCGCCAAAGTCACCGCCATAGGCCCAGAAATGGCGGCCATCGTCGGTCTGCTTGTCGAGCCCCTGATCCACCCAATCCCACACGAAACCGCCCTGCAGGCGGGGATGATCGCGAAACGCCTGCCAGTAGTGGGCGTAGCCCCCCAGGCTGTTGCCCATGGCGTGGGCATATTCGCAGAGGATCAGCGGCCGGGTCTCTTCCGGCAGGCCTATCCACTTGGCCAGCGCCCACTTGGGCACCGCCGGGAAAGGTTGATCCTGTTGGGTACGGGCATACATGGGGCAGATGATGTCGGTGGCCGGGGTATCGGCCCCGCCCCCTTCGTACTGGACCGGGCGACTCGGATCCGCCCGTTTGACCCACTGGTACATGGCGTCGTGGGCCGGGCCATAGCCGGACTCGTTGCCGAGGGACCAGATGATGATGCTGGGGTGGTTGAAGTCCCGCGCCACCATGCGGGTGACCCGCTCGAGGAAGGCGCTGCTCCAGGCGGGATCCTGCGCCAGCCGCCCCATGGGGGTCATGCCGTGGGTCTCCAGATTCGCCTCGTCCACCACGTAGAGGCCGAGCCGGTCACACAGCCGGTAGAACTCGGGATGGTTGGGGTAGTGGGAGCAGCGCACCGCATTGAAGTTGTGCTGCTTCATCAGCCGCAGATCCTGCTCCATGGCGGCCGGGGTCACCACATGGCCCAGGGCGGGATCGTGTTCGTGGCGATTGGCGCCGCGAATGAGCAGGGGCTGACCGTTGACCCTCAGCAGGCCGCCACGGATCTCCACCGCCCGAAAACCCACGTCATGGGCCTCGCTCTCGATGGGTTCGCCCTGCTCGTCCAGCAGGGTCAGGGTCAGTCGATAGAGGTGCGGCGTCTCGGCGTTCCACTTGTGCGGCGCCGCTACCTCCAGCCACAGTTCGGCCCTGTCTGTGTAGGTGCCCTTCTCGTCGATGGCACCAGTGCCCAGCGGCTGGCGCCGATCGGCGATCATGGCCTCACCGAAATAGAGCCTGGCCTCCACCGCCAGCCCTGCGCCCTCATTGACCTGCAGCGCCACCTTGAGACGGGCATCCCGGTAACAGGCGTCCAGCACCGGGGTCAGCCGCACATCCAGCAGCCGGCGCACGGGTTTGTGCAGCAGGCTGACGGAGCGGAAGATGCCGCTCATGCGCCACATGTCCTGATCCTCCAGATAGGAGCCATCGGACCAGCGCAGCACCAGCACGGCCAGCCGGTTCGGACCGGCCTGCAGGAAGTCGCCGAGATCGAATTCGGCGGGCAGCCTGCTGTCCTGGGAGTAACCGACCCAGCGGCCGTTGCAGAACAGATGGAAGGCGCTGTCCACCCCATCGAAAATGATGCGGGTCTGGCCGCTGGCCAGCCAGTCGACGGGCAGTTCAAACTCGCGGGAATAGCAGCCGGTGGGATTCTCGGCCGGCACCCGGGGCGGATCGCAGGGGAAGGGGTACTTGATGTTGGTATAGATGGGGCGATCAAACCCCTGCAGTTGCCAGTTGCCGGGCACCCTGATGGGCGTCGCACCGGGCAGATCCCCGCTCAGCCACGCCTCTGGCACCAGTTCGGGGGCCTCGAAGAAGGAGAAGCGCCAGTCGCCATCGAGCAGCATGCGGGACGGCGAAGGGAGCCCGGCACGGGCATCGGCCTCGCTGCGCCAGCTGAACAAGGGGGTATGGGCAGGCAGACGATTCACCGAGGTAATCGCCTGGGTCTGCCAGTCCTGACGGGCCACTATCTCCCTGAGCATTCTTCTCTCTCCCTGCATGAAACAGATAACGCATGCAGTGTAGGGGAGTTTTGCCCGGTGATCGGCGATCTCGCTCACACTGATGTAAACGATTACACTGATTTTGTTAAGTAAAACAGAGTAAAAATAAGATAAATGAAAGTAAAAGGTCACCCCGCCGCACAGGCAGGCTGAAACCGGGCGATCCGGACCGGGGAAGCGGGGGAAAAGAGAGGATTCGGCTTCGAACGAGGCGTTTCAGGGCCCATCATCAGAGCCGCGGCTTGCAGCGGCGCCTCTGCGTCCCACCCCACCGCCATGACGGCGTCAGGCGGCGCGGCGCGCAGAGCCCAACGGGCGCGACCGAGTGGCGATTGAGCAGAGAGTGGCGGGCACCATCAAGCGGCTGTTGAACAAAGACATGACAGCGCAAAGACGCCTCTGCGCCCGGCTCCAGCGCCATGACGGCGGCAGGGGGGGGGGGCGGCGCGCAGAGCCCGACGGCTGTTAATTAGAGACTGGGGCGCTTAGCAGAGGCCTGAGTTTGTAGATGTGCCTCTGCAGCCTTCACCCCACCGCCATGACGGCGACAGGAGACGCAACGCGCAGAGTCCGACGGGCTGTTAATTAGAGAATGGGGCGCTTAGCAGAGGCCTGAGCCGGTAGACGTGCCTCCACCGCCTTCACCCCACCGCCATGACGGCGGCGGGAGATGAAGCGATCAGAGCCTGACGGGCGCGACCGAGTGGCGATTGATCAGGGTCGGGGTGTAGATCCGGCTCTGCACCGTCTCGCTCTCCCCGGCGGCGAGTTGCAACGCCAGCTTGGCGGCCTGGGCGGCCATGAGTTCGATGGGATAACGCATGGTAGAGAGCTTGGGCCTCAGATATCTGGCATAGATGATGTCATCGAAGCCCACCACCGAGACCTCTTCCGGCACCTTGAGGCCGTTGTCTGCCAGTACGGAGATGGCCCCTGCCGCCATGGCGTCGTTGTAGGCCACCACGGCCGTGATGGGCAGCCCCTTGGCCAGCAGGTTGAGCATGGCGCGCTCCCCCCCTTCCTCATTGGGCATGCCGCTCTCCACCAACTCGGGATCGGCGCTCAGGCCCGCCTCGGCCAGGGCATCCTGATAACCCTGATGGCGCAGCAGGGCATCCTCGATGGCGTGATCCGAACTGAGAAAGGCGATGTGGCGGTGCCCCAGCTCCAGCAGATGGCGGGTCGCGGTGGCGGCCCCCTGCCGGTTGTTGAGGGCGATGCAGCGCCCCCTCAGGCTCGGGATGTCGCGGTTGATCAGCACCATGCCGGGGGCCCGCAGGGCGTAGTCGATGAGCTCCTCGTCGCTGAGCGCCTTGCTGTGCACCACCAGCGCCTCGCAGCGCTTGCCGATCAGCAGCTCGATCGCTTCCCGCTCCTGCTGGGCGCGGTGAAAACCATTACCCATCAGCAGGTGCAACCCCTGCTCCACCGCCACTGCGGCGACCCCCTTGACCAGGGCACCGAAGAAGGGATCCGCCACGTCACCGACCACCACACCCATGGTATCGCAGGTCTGGCTGACCAGGGCCCGGGCGTTGGCGTTGGGGGTGTAGCCCAGCTCGGCCATGGCCTTCTGCACCACCTCGCGGGAGGCGGCACTGGCCTTGGGTGAGTTGTTCATCACCCGTGAAACCGTTGCCACCGATACGTTGGCCAAACGGGCGACATCCTTGATGGTGCTCATGCTGTTTTCACTTATTTCACGGTTCGATATGGCGCCATTATACCGGGCAATGTCACTGATAACAGGGGGAAAAGCCATGTCGATGCATTTATAACCACACAAACAGGTGTAATCGTTTCCACAATTTTGTTAACCAGTTCACAGTTTGTCCGCCAGCCCCTCGGCTAGACTCCTGCTCAGGCTTTCCTTGCGTGAGGCACGAACGGTGGAGAAGAGGATGAGAGTACTGGTGACCGGCGGTTGCGGCTATATCGGCAGCCACACCTGCCTGGCCTTGCAGGCGGCAGGCATGGAGCCCGTGGTGGTGGACAACCTCTGCAACAGCAAGGCCGCCGTGCTGACACGGGTTGCCGCCATCAGCGGGCAGATGCCCCGCTTCTATCAGGGAGACATTCGTGATCCCGCCCTGCTGGACAGCATCTTCGCCGAGCAGCAGATAGACGCCGTGATCCACTTCGCCGCCCTGAAAGCGGTCGGCGAATCGACCCGTATCCCCCTCGAATATTATGAGAACAACCTGAGCGGCACCCTGGTGCTGCTGCAGGCGATGAAGCGGGCCGGGGTTCACAACCTGGTGTTCAGCTCCTCGGCCACCGTCTACGGCGACCCGGCCAGCACCCCCATCCGGGAAGACTTCCCCCGCAGCGCCACCAATCCCTATGGCCGATCCAAGTTGATCATCGAGGAGATCCTCGAAGATCTGCAAACCGCCGAACCCCACTGGAGCATGACGCTGCTGCGCTACTTCAACCCGGTCGGCGCCCACGAGTCCGGCACCCTGGGGGAGGATCCCCAGGGCATGCCCAACAATCTCATGCCCTACATCACTCAGGTGGCCATAGGTCGTCGTGACTGCCTCTCGGTCTTTGGAAACGATTACAACACCGTGGACGGCACAGGGGTGCGCGACTATATCCATGTGATGGATCTCGCCGAGGGGCACGTCAAGGCGCTGCACCACTGCGCGGGGCGAGGCGGCGTCCACCCTTACAACCTGGGCACCGGCCAGGGCCAGAGCGTGCTGCAGATGGTGGCGGCGTTCGAGGCGGCATGCGGCCGCCCCCTGCCCTGTCGCATCGAACCGAGGCGCCCGGGCGACATCGCCGAATGCTGGGCGGACCCCGCCAAGGCCGAGCGCGAGCTGGGCTGGCACGCCAGCCGGGATCTCGCGGCCATGTGCGCAGACAGCTGGCGCTGGCAGCTCGCCAACCCGAACGGTTACGAGGAGTAGGCCTGCCGGCCTGCCCGTTACGATTTTCTCAACTCATTGATTGGAGTGATGATGTTCAACCCTGTTGATCACCCCCACCGCCGTTTCAACCCGCTGACCGGCCAGTATGTGCTGGTCTCCCCCCACAGGGCCAAGCGCCCCTGGCAGGGTCAGGTCGAAAAAATAAGCCAGGCACCGAGCCAGTCCCACGATCCGGACTGCTTCCTCTGCGCCGGCAACAAGCGCGTCACTGGCGACCAGAACCCCGACTATCGGGACACCTTCGTCTTCACCAACGACTTCGCCGCCCTGATGCAGGACACCCCGGCCGCCGACGGCGAGCAGGATCCCCTGCTCAAGCTGGAGGCCGCCCGCGGCACCAGCCGGGTCATCTGCTTCTCGCCGGATCACGGCAAGACACTGCCCGAGCTGCCCCTGCCCGCCATAGAGGCGGTGATCCGCACCTGGATGAGCCAGGTGGCCGAGCTGTCGAGCCAGTGGGAATGGGTGCAGGTCTTTGAAAACAAGGGCGCCGTCATGGGCTGCTCCAACCCCCACCCCCATGGCCAGCTGTGGGGCTGCGACTTTCTGCCCAACGAGATAGCCCGCGAAGAGCAGCACCAGCGCGACTGGCTGGCCGAGCACGGCCGCCCGCTGCTGCTGGACTATGTGGAGCGCGAGCTGCAAGACAGATCCCGCATCGTGGTGGAGACGGCACACTGGCTGGCCGTGGTGCCCTTCTGGGCGGCTTGGCCGTTCGAAACCCTGCTGCTGCCCAAGGCCCATGTGCCCTCAATGCTGGATCTCACCCAGGAGCAGCAAGAAGATCTGGCGGTGGCGCTCAAGGAGCTCACCAGCCGCTACGACAACCTGTTCGAGTGCAGCTTCCCCTACTCCATGGGCTGGCACTTCGCGCCGCCGCGCTCCGATTGCCCCGAGGCCTGGCAGTTGCACGCCCACTTCTACCCGCCCCTGCTGCGCTCCGCTACGGTGCGCAAGTTCATGGTGGGCTTCGAGATGCTGGCCGAAACCCAGCGCGATCTCACGCCGGAACAGGCGGCAGAACGACTGCGCGCCCTCTCCCCCATTCACTACAACCAGGCCGATGGGGAAATACGATGAAACCCAGTCCATGTGTTCTGACGCCGGAGCAAGCCGCCGAGCGCCTGCGTTCCCTCTCCCCCGTTCATTACAAAGCCAATGAGGTGACCCCATGACCCCCAGCCAACGCGTCAGCGCCGTGTTTGCCGAGCAGTTTGAGCAACAACCCGACCTGCTGGTGCGCGCCCCCGGTCGCGTCAACCTCATCGGCGAGCACACCGACTACAACGACGGCTTCGTGCTGCCCTGTGCCATCGACTACGAGACCTGCGTCGCCATCGGCCTGCGCAGCGACAACCTGGTGCACGTGATCGCCGCCGACTACGGCAACCAGCGGGATCTGTTCAGCCTGGACAAGCCCATCACCCATCACCCGGACCAGCGCTGGAGCGACTACATCCGCGGCGTGGTCAAGCATCTGCAGGCCCGTGGCCATGCCCTGCGCGGCCTCAACCTGGTGGTCTCGGGCAACGTGCCCCAGGGCACCGGCCTGTCGTCGTCCGCCTCCCTGGAGGTGGCCATAGGCCAGGCCTTCAAGGAAGCCCTGGGGCTTTCCATCAGCCAGGCCGACATCGCCCTCAACGGCCAGCAGGCGGAGAACCAGTTTGTCGGCTGCAACTGCGGCATCATGGACCAGATGATCTCGGCGAGCGGCGAGGCGGACCACGCTCTGCTGCTGGACTGCCGCTCCCTGGAGACCCGCCTCATCCCCATGCCCACTGATCTGGCGGTGCTCATCATCAACTCCAACGTGCGCCGCGGCCTGGTGGACAGCGAATACAACACCCGCCGCCAGCAGTGCGAGACCGCCGCCCGTCACTACGGGGTCAAGGCGCTGCGCGACCTGGATCTGGCCGCGCTGGAAGCGGGCAAGGCCGGACTGGACGAGGCCTGCTACCGTCGTGCCCGCCACGTGGTGGGGGAAAACGCCCGCACCCTGGCCGCCGCCGACGCCCTGGCGAGCGGCGATCTGGTACGCCTCGGCGAACTGATGGGGCAGTCTCACGCCGCCATGCGGGACGACTTCGAGATCACCGTGCCCCCTATCGACGGCCTGGTGGAGATCATCAAGGCCCAGATCGGCACCCAGGGCGGCGTGCGCATGACAGGGGGCGGCTTTGGCGGCTGCGTGGTGGCCCTGCTGCGCCCGGCGCAGGTGGACGAGGTGATCGCCGTGGTCGAGGCCGAGTATCCGGCCAGGTTTGGCCTCAAGGCGGACTGCTACGTCTGCCGCGCCAGCGCCGGGGCCGGCAGGCTCTAACGGGAAGCACATGAGTGACAGCTCACCGATCATCGAAACGGGCAAACCATGAAGACATTCGAACTGGAAAACGAGGAGGGGCTGCGCCTGCGCGGCCTCGAATTTGGCGCCACCCTCACCTCCCTCAGCCTGCCGGTAGCTGGCCAGCACCGTGAAGTGCTGCTGGGCTGCGCCGACGAGGCTTATGCCGCCCAGCAGGTGTGGCTGGGGGCGGTAGCGGGTCGCTTTGCCAACCGCATCGGCGGCGCCGAGCTGGTGCGAGGGGACGAACGCTGGTCTCTCGACGCCAATCAGGCCCCCCACTGCCTGCACGGCGGGCGCGACGGATTCCATCGCCAGCCCTGGCAGATCAAGGAGCAGGAGATGGACAGGGTCAGGCTGGCGCTGCTCTCAAGGGCGGGAGATCAGGGCTTCCCCGGCAACCTGCGGGTGAACCTGGAGTACCGGCTGGAGCAACAGGATCTGGTGGTCGACTTCAGGGCCAGCACGGACGCACCGACCCCGGTCAGCCTCACCAGCCACGCCTACTTCAATCTCGATGGCCACCAGGGCGGCAGCGATGGGCGCTCCGATATTCGCAATCACGCCATCAGCATCAATGCCGATCGCTTCCTGCCCACCGACCAGAGCGGTTTGCCGCTCGCCATCACGCCGGTGGAGGGCCCCTTCGATCTGCGCAATGAGCGCCTCATCGGGCAGGATTGGCTGAGCCATCCCCAGCAGCTGCAGGCCAAGGGCTTTGACCACGCCTTTGTGCTGAACGGCCCCGCACAGCCGTGGGCGGCACGGGTGGTCTCGGGAGATGGGCAGTTGGTGATGGAGGTCCACACCAATCAGCCCTCCCTGCAGTTCTACACCGGCAACTGGCTGGCCAGCACGCCGGACCGCAGCGGTCGGCCATACCGGGATTACGACGGTTTCTGCCTGGAGGCGCAGCAGCTGCCGGACAGCCCGAACCGGCCCGAGCTGGGGGATCCCTGGCTGCTGCCAGGCCGGCTGTATCACCATCAGACCCGTTACCGTCTGATCCCCGCAGGCTAAGACCCTCCCGACCTCCCCCTTCGAAAAGGGGGAGGCGCGATGACACTTATCCCCTTAAGAAGAGGAGGGGGGCTCTTCGCCTCCTCTTGCTAACGACAGTCCACCGAGCCAACTCAGGAGTCTTGATGACCATGGATGATCACTACCTCGCCGCGCCGGATCGTTACCAGCGCCAGCCCTACCGCCCCGCCGGTCGCCACGGCCTGCGCCTGCCCGGCATAGGCCTCGGCCTCTGGCACAACTTCGGCGCCGGGAGCGATCCCGCCAGGGTGAAGGCCATGGTGCATCAGGCCTTCGATCTCGGGATCACCCACTTCGATCTCGCCAACAACTACGGGCCGCCGCCAGGCTCCGCCGAGACCACCTTCGGCGGCGTGCTCAAACGCAGTCTGGCCCCCTACAGAGACGAGCTCATCATCGCCAGCAAGGCGGGTTATGTGATGTGGGACGGTCCCTACGGCGATGGCGGCAGCGCCAAATACCTGTTTGCCAGCCTGCACCAGAGCCTGCGCCGGCTCGGGCTCGACTATGTGGACATCTTCTACCACCACAGGCCGGATCCCCGCACCCCGCTGGAGGAGACCTGTCAGGCGCTGGCACTCATGGTGCGCCAGGGCAAGGCGCTCTATGTCGGCCTCTCCAACTACCCGGCCGAGCTGGCCGCCAGGGCGGCGACCCGGCTGGCCGAACTCGGCACCCCCTGCCTGGTCAACCAGCTCAAATACTCCCTGTTCCAGCGCGACATCGAGGCCGAGACGCTGCCGGTCTGCCGCGAACAGGGGATGGGGGTGGTCGCCTTCTCGCCCCTGGCGGGGGGCCTGCTCAGCGATCGCTATCTGGAAGGGATCCCGGCGGACTCCCGCGCCGCCAGCGCCAGCCCCTTCCTCAAGCCCGACCAGATCACCGCGGACAAGCTGGCCCGCATTCGCGCCCTCCACGCCCTGGCGCAGCAGAGGGGCCAACCCCTGTCACAGCTGGCATTGCAGTGGGTGCTGCGCGAGCCCGTGGTGAGCTGCGCCCTGATCGGCGCCAGCAGCCCGCAGCAGATAGTGAGCGCGGTCGAGGCCCTGGCCCTGCCGCCACTGGACGAGGCGCTGCAGCAGCAGATCCTGGCGGTGCTGGCATGACGAATTGGCCCCGCCACGGGCCGCTGACTGGCCGTGGCGGCCATGTCAGAAGGTGACGGGGCGGCAACGACGCCCGGGACAGATCCACTCAAGCCGCAGCGCCCTGGCCCTGCACCATGCGGAAGGGGCCGACCGCCGGACAAGGGCCGGAAACCGCACAGGAGTCCCCAATATTCTCTGGTTGCCCGCGTGATTTTCCGCCATCATTGGCCGCCCCGACCCTGATCGGGGCTGATTTTATCCGGACCCATCAACCAAGAGATCTGTACCATGACCGAATCCTACGCCCTGTTTGTGGCCTTCGTGCTGGGCATAGTGGAAGGCCTGACCGAGTTTCTGCCCGTTTCCTCCACCGGCCACATGATCATCGTCGGCCACCTGCTCGGTTTCGAAGGCCCCAAGGCCGCCACCTTCGAGGTGGTGATCCAGCTGGGCTCCATCCTGGCGGTGGTCGTCATGTTCTGGCGCCGCCTGTTCGGCCTCATCGGCATCCATTTTGGTCAGAAACCGGCACCTGGGCATGCCACCCTCTCCCTGGTGCACATCGTCCTCGGCATGCTGCCCGCCGTGCTCATCGGGCTGGCCATCCACAGCTGGATCAAGGCCCATCTGTTTGGCCCTGAAACCGTGATGTATGCCCTGGTGGCCGGCGGCATACTGCTGATCATCGCCGAGAAGTGCCGCCCCGCCGTCACCGCCGAGACCCTGGACGACATCAGCTACAAGCAGGCGTTCGGCATAGGGCTGTTCCAGTGCCTGGCGCTCTGGCCCGGCTTCTCCCGCTCCGGCGCCACCATCAGCGGCGGCATGCTGATGGGCATCAGCCGCCATGCGGCGGCCGAGTTCTCCTTCATCATGGCGGTGCCCATGATGATGGCGGCCAGCGGACTGGACCTCTACAAGAGCCGCGACTTCCTCTCCATGGCCGACCTCCCCATGTTTGCGGTGGGCTTCGTCACCGCCTTCGTGGTCGCCATGATCGCCATCAAGACCTTCCTGGCGCTGATCCGTCGTCTCGACTTCATCCCCTTCGCCATCTACCGCTTCGTGGTGGCCTTCGCCGTCTACCTGGTATTTGTGGCCTGATTCAGCCGCGACACCATGAAAAAGGGACCTTTCGGTCCCTTTTTCTATTGCTGCCCACCTCAGTAGAGGCGGTGGCTGATGCCGTTGAGCAGCCGCGACAGCCCCTTGGTGAAGTGGACGGGGGCGTCCTGCACCGTGTAGCAGAGGCAGCCGTCCGGGGTGTGCGGGCTGTGGGCGTGGCTGGCGTCGCGCCAGATGAAGTCCCCCGCCTGATAGCAGGTGTCCCCCTCCTGCATGTTGCCCGCCAGCAGCAGGGTCAGCTCATAGCCCTTGTGGGTATGCTCGGGGATGCGACCACCGGCCTCGATATGGAGCAGGCTGGCGCGGGCCCCCATCTCGTCCAGCGGCAGGCTGTGCTGGCGAATGGCGCCCACATGGCGCCACTTGGGCGCATGGTGGCGGGCCAGCACCCGTGGCAGCCGGTAGGATTGGCCCGCGACCCGCAACTCGGGCGCCGGCTGCGCGCGCGGCATTAGCTCGGCCGCCGTCGCCACGGGCTGTTGCAGTATCTCCGCCAGCATGGCGTCGAGCCCGGCCGGCAACCCCTGGTCCGGTGCGGCCGGCGCCAGCAGCTGGTTCGCCAGCTCGGCCTCAAGGGTCTGTACCCGGGCGGCACACTCGGGGCAGAGCTCGCAATGGGCAGAGACACCGACGGCCAGCGGCAGGGGCAACTCGTCTGCGGCGAAGGCCCGCAACATGAGTTCAGTCGGATGGGTCTTAATCATGGCCTTGCTCCACTTGCTCTTTCAGTTTCTGTAATGCCAGCCGGAGGCGGGACTTGATGGTCCCGAGCGGCACACCTAGCCTGTCGGCCAGCTCCTGCTGGGAAAACTCCTGCAGATAGATGCCGCGCACCACCTGCTGTTGCGGCTCCGGCAGGGTGGCGAGGTAGTCTGCCATCTGGCGAGTCAGCACGGCGTCCTCCCCGCCGCTCAGGTGCTCCTCCTCCGCCCTGAACTCCAGCAGGGGCCACAGCTCCTCGGCGCAGAGATCCTCCTTGCTGGCGCGACGGCGCCGCAGCATGTCGAAACTCTGGTTGCGCATGACGGTGTAGATCCAGGTGGTCGGCGCCCCCTTCTCGGGGTGATAGAGGCGCGCCTTCTGCCACACCAGCAACATGGTCTCCTGCACCAGCTCGAGGGCGTTGGCCTCGCTGCCGAGGTGGCGCATCCCATAGCTGCGGATACGCGGCGCGAAGTGGTGGAACAGGGTGGCGAAGGCGACCTTGTCGCCATGCTCGGCCACCCGGATGAGAAGAGACGTCAGATCGCCATCTGGGTTGTCCATGGGGGGCGATGTCCTGCGTGGAGCCGATTGTGGTTGGCCAGTATATGCCATTGCGCCATCCCTTGAGTGTTGCTGTCATCACCATTACGACGGGCGGGGCAAAAGGATCACCGGGGACGGGAATTCAGTGGCTCGCGACCAGCAGGCCGCTCAACAGGGAGAGGGCGGGCTGGTTGTCCTTGGCCGCGACCAGCCACTGCTTCTGCTCCACCGGGATGGGCAGCACCTCCAGCCAGCGCTGGGCTACCCAGCTGGCGTCATCCCAGTCGGGCTCGGGGTAGAGGGCCGCGTACTCCGGATAGTCGTTGAACACATCCTGCAGCGCCTTGGCCAGGGAGTGCTGGTCGGCCTTGAGCCGGCCGCTCTGCCAGGGGGGCAGCGGCTCCACCTCGCCGACCCGCAGGCCGTCCGGCTCCTGCCACAGATCGACTATCCTGACCCGCTCCACCCCGAGCACCGTGATGCCGAGCAGACCGTCCGGCAGCAGATCGAAATCGATGATCCGCACCCGGGTGGCGATGGGATACATGTTGCGCAGGGCATCGGGCTGGCGGGGGTCCAGCATACAGAGCGCAAACTCCCGCTCCTGCACCTCGGCTATCATGCGCTGATACCTGGGCTCGAAGATGCGCAGCGGCATGATGCCGCCGGGCAGCAGGTGGGCGGAGAGTGGAAACAGCACCAGTGTCATGGGAATCGTCCTCTAGCGACTTCCTCTAAGGATACGACCGCCGGACGACACGGGATCATTCAGACCAAATTGGAATAAATAACCCCTTAACAATCAGGGGAAAATAGCCTGGACAAGCCGCTTCGATATGCAGTAGAAATGGATAACCACCACTTATACAAATCAATATTCTGCAATGTGGTGAAAAACGCAGTGAAATATCCGCCACCCCAAGGGGGTCGGGCCATTCCTATAGTTTTCTCGGCCCGATGCGGGTAAAATTCACGCCCTTATCCAGTCAGTCATTTTTCGACGCGCAACCTCGGTGGTCAGTTATGAAAGAGCATATTCATCATCTACTTGAACAAACGGTAGCCAATCTCAAGTCCGCGGGCGTCCTGCCGGCCGACCTGGAAGCCCGGGTGCAAGTAGACCGATGCAAGGAGAAGGCTCACGGCGACCTGGCCACCAACCTGGCCATGCTGCTGGCCAAACCGGCCCGCAAGAACCCCCGTGAGCTGGCCGCTGCCATCATAGAGCACCTGCCCGCCTCCGATCTGATCGCCAAGGTCGAGATCGCCGGTCCCGGCTTCATCAACTTCTTCTTCGACCCGAGCTGGCTGGCCGGTCAGGTGGAAGCCATGGTGACCTCCGCCAACGCCAACGTGAAGCTGCCGGCCCCGCAAACCGTGGTGGTGGACTACTCGGCGCCGAACGTGGCCAAGGAGATGGCGGTGCACCACATCCGCTCCACCGTCCTCGGTGACGTCGCGGCCCGCGCCCTGGAGTTCCTCGGCCACAAGGTGGTGCGTGCCAACCACATCGGCGACTGGGGCACCCAGTTCGGCATGCTGATCGCCTATCTGGAGAAGATGGCCAACGAGCACGCCTCCGACATGGAGCTCAAGGACCTGGAAGCCTTCTACACCCAGGCCAAGCGTCACTACGACGAGGACGAAGCCTTCGCCGAGCGCGCCCGCAACTACGTGGTCAAGCTGCAGGGTGGCGATGAGTACTGCCGCACCATGTGGAAGAAGCTGGTCGACATGACCATGGAGCAGAACCAGCGCAACTACGACCGCCTGAACATCTCCCTGTCCAACAAGGACATCATGGGCGAGTCCATGTACAACGACATGCTGCCCCAGATAGTGGCCGACCTGAAGGCCCGCGGCCTGGCGGTCGAGAGCGAAGGGGCGACCGTGGTCTTCCTGGACGAGTTCAAGAACAAGGATGGCGAGCCCATGGGCGTCATCATCCAGAAGAGCGATGGCGGCTTCCTCTACACCACCACCGACATCGCCTGTGCCAAGTACCGCTACGAGAGCCTGGGCGCCGACCGTGTCATGTACTTCATCGACTCCCGTCAGCACCAGCACCTGATGCAGGCCTGGACCATCACCCGCAAGGCGGGCTATGTGCCGGAGTCCGTCCCCCTCGAGCACCACGCCTTCGGCATGATGCTGGGCAAGGACGGTCGTCCCTACAAGACTCGCTCCGGCGGCACCGTCAAGCTGGTCGATCTGCTCAATGAAGCCGAAGAGCGCGCGAGTGCCCTGCTGGAGAGCCGCAACAGCGATCTCTCCGCCGAAGAGAAGGCCAAGGTGGTGCATGCCATCGCCATGGGCGCGGTCAAGTATGCGGATCTCTCCAAGAACCGCACCACAGACTACATCTTCGACTGGGACATGATGCTCTCCTTCGAAGGCAACACTGCCCCTTACCTGCAGTACGCCTACACCCGTATCCAGTCCATCTTCCGCAAGGCGAACATCGATGCCGAGGCCCTGACCGGCCACGTGACCCTGAACGAAGAGGCCGAAGAGGTGCTGGCCCAGAAGCTGATCCAGTTCTCCGACGCGGTCAACGGCGTGGCGGACAAGGGCATGCCGCACCTGCTGTGCACCTATCTGTACGAGTTGTCCGGCAACTTCATGACCTTCTACGAAGCCTGCCCGATCAACAAGGACGGCGTGGACGAAACGACCCGCAACAGCCGCCTGCTGCTGTGTGCCGCCACCGCCAAGGTGCTCAAGCTGGGCCTGGGCGTGCTGGGCATCCACACCCTGGAGCGCATGTAATAGATGGCGACCCGGGATTACGTCGGCAACAGCCCGAGACGACGGGCCGGTGGTCGTAACATCAAGAAAGCGGCGCCTCGCCGCTTTCCTGTTATCCCGGCACTGCTGGCCGGGGCCCTGGTCGTCGGCTTTGGCGCCTTCCTCTACCTGATCAACGGCAAGGGGGCGGATGCCCCCACCATCGAAGAACAGGTGAAGGCCAACAAACCCAAGGCACAGGGTCATACCCTGCCCCAGGAGAAGTGGAGCTACATCGAGCGGCTGGAGAACAAGCAGGTGGACATCATAGAGCCGCCGCCCCAGCCGGGCGTGCTGCCGCCACCGCCTGCCGAGACTCTCACCCTGCAACCCGAGAAGCTGCCGCAGCCGGTACCGACCGAGATCCCCCAGCCCGGGACCCCTCTCGGCCAGGTGAAACCCTTCCAGCCGCAGCCGGTGCAACCGACCAAGCCGGCCACCGGCGCCCCGGTCGCCAGCGCACAAGAGCAGGTGATCAACCAGAAGGCCGAGCGTGAGCGGATGGAGCGGGAGATCCGTGCCGAACTGGAGCGGGAGCGCGCCGAGGCCGCGAGGGCCAAGGCGGCGACCCAGACGGCGGCAGCCGACGGCGGTCGTTACATGATGCAGTGCGCCGCCCTGCGCTCGCAGGATTCTGCAGAGTCGCTCAAGGCGCGCATCGCCTTCGGTGCCGGCCTCTCCTCCAGCCTGCAGGTGGTCAATGGCGCCAATGGCACCGTCTACAAGGTGATGGTGGGCCCCTTCAGCGGCAAGGCGGCGGTCGATGCGGCCAACCGCAAGCTGCAAGGCTCAGGCATCAGCGGCTGCATCCCCAAGAAAGGCTAGCCACACAGCCAATCAGGAAGGGCCGGGGGACAACCCCGGCCCTTCTCCTTTCGACTCCCCTCTCCCTCGCCGACACGGCCTCCCCCTTTTTCCCGACAACAGGCAGGCTTGAAAAGCCGGTTTGCCATCCCCATCTTTCTTGCCATGCACAGTCCGGCCGTCATTCGGCTCAAGCGAGGTAAGTAAAGTGACTACCATAGTTTCCGTCCGCCGCAACGGCCAGGTCGTGATCGGCGGTGATGGCCAGGTCTCCCTCGGCAACACCGTCATGAAGGGCAACGCCCGCAAGGTTCATCGTCTCTACAACGGCAAGGTGCTGGCAGGTTTCGCCGGCGGCACCGCCGACGCCTTCACCCTGCTCGAGCGCTTCGAAGCCAAACTGCAGGCCCATCAGGGCAACCTGGAGCGCGCCGCCGTGGCGCTGGCCAAGGACTGGCGCACCGATCGCGCCCTGCGCCGCCTCGAGGCCCTGCTGGCCGTGGCCGACGAGCACAAGTCCTTCATCATCACCGGCAACGGTGACGTGGTGCAGCCGGAGCATGATCTGATCGCCATCGGCTCGGGCGGCAACTTCGCCCAGTCCGCCGCCATCGCCCTGCTGGAAAACACCGATCTGGATGCCAGGACCATAGTCGAGAAGTCCCTCAAGATTGCGGGCGACATCTGCGTCTTCACCAACGGCAACCACACCATCGAAGTGCTGGACTACAGCGCCAAGTAAGGGCGCCCGTCAGCCAACTCATTCTCCAAGGGGTGGGCCCTGCCCGCCCCGGATACAGGAACTCCATCATGTCCGAGATGACCCCGAGAGAAATCGTCCACGAGCTGGACCGTCACATCATCGGTCAGGCCGATGCCAAGCGCGCGGTGGCCGTGGCCCTGCGCAACCGCTGGCGCCGGATGCAGCTCAGCGAAGAGATGCGCCATGAAGTGACCCCGAAAAACATCCTGATGATAGGCCCGACCGGGGTCGGCAAGACCGAGATCGCCCGTCGTCTGGCCAAGCTCGCCAACGCCCCCTTCATCAAGGTGGAAGCGACCAAGTTCACCGAAGTGGGCTATGTGGGCAAGGAAGTGGACAGCATCATCCGCGATCTCACCGATGTCGCCATCAAGCTGGTGCGCGAGACCGAGATGGAGAAGATGAAATACCGCGCCGAGGAAGCCGCCGAGGAGCGCATCCTCGACGCCCTGCTGCCGAACCCGCGCAACAGCTGGGGCGAGGAGGAGAAGGCCGACAACTCCAACACCCGCCAGATCTTCCGCAAGAAACTGCGGGAAGGTCAGCTGGATGACAAGGAGATCGAGCTGGATCTCGCCGCCACTCCCATGGGCGTCGACATCATGACCCCGCCGGGCATGGAAGAGATGGCCAACCAGCTGCAGGGGCTGTTCCAGAACCTGGGCCAGCAGCAGAAGAAGAAGCGCAAGATCAAGGTCAAGGAGGCCATGAAGGCGCTGATCGAAGAGGAGGCGGCCCGCCTGGTCAACCCGGAAGAGCTGAAGCAGAAGGCCATTGCCGCGGTCGAGAACAACGGCATCGTCTTCCTCGACGAGATCGACAAGATCTGCAAGCGCGGCGAGAGCTCGGGCCCCGATGTCTCCCGCGAAGGGGTGCAGCGCGATCTGCTGCCCCTGGTCGAGGGTTGCACCGTCAACACCAAGCACGGCATGGTCAAGACAGACCACATCCTGTTCGTCGCCTCCGGCGCCTTCCAGGTGGCCCGTCCGTCTGACCTCATCCCCGAGCTGCAGGGTCGCCTGCCGATCCGGGTCGAGCTGACCGCCCTCACCACCCATGACTTCGAGCGGATCCTGACCGAGCCGAACGCCTCCCTGACCGATCAGTACCAGGCGCTGATGGCCACCGAAGGGGTCAAGATCGAGTTCACCCAGGACGGCATCCGCCGTCTGGCCGAGGCGGCCTGGCAGGTCAACGAGCGCACCGAGAACATAGGTGCCCGCCGTCTGCACACGGTGATGGAGCGGCTGATGGAAGACATCTCCTATGACGCCTCCGAGAAGTCCGGCGAGACCTTCGTCATCGACACCGACTACGTCAACGCCCACCTGGGTGCCCTGATCGAGGACGAGGATCTGAGCCGCTATATTCTGTAAGCGCGCCCCTCCCGATGAAAAAACGCCTCCCTTCGCGGAGGCGTTTTTTATGCGTCCCGCTCAGGCCCTAACCGGCACCCCCTCCCGGCGAGGACCCACCAGCCAGAGCGCCAGGCCAATCAACAGGGCGCTCAGGGCGAAGAGGGCCCGGGTGCCGAACACCAGCTCGCTGGCCAGGGTCAGGCCCTGCTCCCCCACCAGGGCGGCGAACAGGCCGCCGAGCCCGGCCACCCCGGTCAGCTGACCCAGATTGCGCGACAGGGTCAGCAGACCGGCCACGGCGCCCCGGGTCTGCTCACTCGCCTCACCCACCACGGCACTGTTGTTGGCGGTCTGGAACAGGGCATAACCTGCGGTCAACAGCAGTATGGGCAGCAGATAGCCGAGCGGGCCGAACTGCCCCGCCACCCCGGCCAGGACGAGGGCCGCAGCCCCCATGACTGCCAGCCCCAGCCGGACCACCTGCCGTGCCCCCAGCCTGTCCACCAGCCAGCCGGCGGGCATGCCCGTCAGGGCCGCCAGCAGGGGCCCGCCCGATATCATCAGGCCGACAGTCCCGAGACTGAGGCCGAAGACCCCCCTCAGGTAGAAGGGACCTATGAGCAGGGTCAGCACCATGACGCTGGCCACCAGGGCGCTGGCGACAAGGCCGTTGCGCAGCCCAGGGGCCCCCAGCAACGCCAACGGCAGCAGGGGCACAGGGGCGTTGCGCTCGCGGCGAACGAACGAGGCCGTGACCAGCAGGGCCCCCGCCCCCCACCAGAGGGCCAGGGCGCCCCCCAGGGTCAGCGCCAGGCCGTAGCAGAGCAGGGCCGCCACCAGCAGTGACAGGCTAACGAGGTTCACCCCCTCTTCATGTGGCGAGCCGCCATCCCGGGGCAGACCGAGCCGGGCACAGCCCAGTGCCAGCAGGCTGAGGGGCACCAGCAGCAGGAAGGGGGCCTGCCAGCCAAAGCCGGCCGTCAGCAGGCCGCCAAAGGAGGGGCCGAGCGCCGTGCCACAGGCCGACAGGGTACCGAGCAGTCCCATGCCCCAGCCCCGCCGCGCCGGCGGCACCAGCTGGCCCACCATGGCCAGTGCCAGGGAGAGCATGCAGGCCGCAGCGATCCCCTGCAGGGCACGGGCCGCGATCAGCCAGCCTATGGTCGGCGCCAGGGCGCACAGCAATGAGGCCAGCGCAAAGAGCCCCAGCCCCAGGAGCAGCAGGCGACGCCGACCGAACCTGTCCCCCAGCCGGCCGGCCACCACAGTCAGGCAGGTGATCCCCAGCAGATAGGCCACCAGCACCCACTGCAGACTGGCAAAGGGCACAGCAAAGGCCTGCCCCAGGGCAGGCAGCACCATGTTGGCCAGGCTCCCCCCCAGCATGGGCAGCAGGGTGGCGAGGCCGAGCGCCAGCAGGCCGAGGCGGCGAGCGGCAGGGGTCGGGAGGGGGTTGAGTGGCGACATGATCCGATCTCCGGCAGAGGATGATGCCCACAAGGCTAGCGGGAGGCATGATCAGGCGGAAGACGCACGGCTTGCAGCTTATAGCTGCACCAGACGCCATATGAAGAGAGAGGTTCTCGCGTATGATGAAGCCAACCGGCCGTCATGGGTCCATCACCCGGGATCCCCGGCTCGGCGAGGGCAATGCCATGAATACCCCCGACTTCAATCTGCTGCTGACCCTGGATGCCCTGCTGGACGAGGGCAGCGTGGCCGGTGCCGCCAGACGACTCTCCTTGAGCCCCTCCGCCATGAGCCGCGCCCTGGCCAGGCTGCGGGAGACCACGGGCGACCCCCTGCTGGTGCGGGCGGGCCGGGGTCTGGTGCCCACGCCGCGGGCCCTGGCCCTGCGCGCTCAGGTCAGCCAGCTGGTGCAGGATGCGCACGCCGTGCTGCGCCCCCAGCAGGAGATAGATCCGGCCCGGCTGGTGCGCACCTTTCGCCTGAGATCCAGCGACGGCTTCGTGGAGGCGGTCGGCCCTGCCCTGCTGGCCCGGCTCGCCGCCGAGGCCCCCGGGGTCAGGCTGCACTTCCTGGCCAAACCCGACAAGGGGAGCGGCCCCCTGCGCAGCGGCGAGCTGGATTTCGAAACCGGCGTCATAGGCGCAGAGACGGCGCCCGAGCTGCGTACCCAGGCGCTGTTTCAGGACAGCTTCGTCGCCGTGGTACGTCCGGGCCACCCCCTGTGCGAGGGCCCCCTGACCGCCGCCCGCTATGCCGCCGCCCGCCACATACTGGTGTCGCGGCGCGGGCTGGAGCTGGGCCCCATAGACGAGGCCCTGGCGCGCCTCGGGCTGACACGCGCGGCGGCGACCCTGGTCCCCGGCTTTGCCACTGCCCTGGCCCTGGTGCGGGGCAGCGACCTGGTGGCGACCGTGCCCGAGCGGCACTGCGCCGCCCTGCACGCCGATCTGGTGACCCTGCCCCTGCCCTTCCCGCTGGCAGGGATCAGGGTCGCCCTGATCTGGCACCCCAGCCAGGACGCCGACCCGGCTCACCGCTGGCTGCGCGCCCTCATCCGCGAGACCTGCGCCCAGGCCCCCTATGGAGGGGACGCCAGGGAGAGCTGATCGCCCCCCGGCGGCAGACAAGTCCACCTGCGGGCCGCCCGGGAAGCAGGACGTGGCCGTACGGGAGTCCGAGGCTTCTGGTCCGCTGCACCCGCCCTTTCCCTCCTTCACACAGCGCCGCAAGGCGCCGCTCACCCTTGTTCAAAAAAAGATCGACCCGCCCCCTTCCCACGGATTTATACGAGCGTATAATTCAGTTCAAAATCTATACGGAAGGAGCCTTGCTGGATGCACCCCACTCGTCAAAAACTGCTCGATACCGGCCTTGCCATCGCGACCGACAAGGGGTTGCGCGGCCTCACGGTACGCGAGCTGGCGGCGGCGGCCGAAGTCAATCTCGGCACCTTCGTCTACCACTTCGGCAACCGCGACGCCTATATCGACGAGCTGGTGGAGCTCTGGTACGCCCCTCTCTATGACGAGCTCAAGGCGGTGGCGGCCAAAGGCTCCTACCCCTCCGCCATCGCCATGTTCGAAGCGACCATGGAGGCGCTGATCGCCCTGGTGGCGCGCCAGCGCGGCTTCATCAACCACCTGTTTGGCGATGCCCTGGCTGGCGAGCGCGCGGCCCAGCGCTTTCTGCTGAGCCTGCCGCGCCGCCACCCCCTGCTGCTGCTCGAGCAGGTTCAGAAGGCGCAGGCGGAGGGCTCCCTGGTGGCGGGCAACCCGCTGCAGCTGATGATCTTCATCATGGGCTCGGTGGGTCTGCCCCTGGTGATCGCCGGCGGCGGTCGCCAGCTCGGCTGGTTGCCCCCGGAGGCCGCCCCCTTTCTGTCCCAGATAGACAACCCTGAGGCCGCCCGGCAACGCCTGGTATGGGCCCTGCGCGGCCTGCGCCGCCCCGAAGGAGATCCCGCATGAAACAACGCATCGCCATCCTGGCCCTGCTGCTGACCCTGCTCAGTGGCTACCTCGGGTGGCAGGGCCGCCCCGAAGGAGATCCCGTATGAAACAACGCATCGTTATCCTGGCCCTGCTGCTAACCGTTATCGGCGGTTATCTCTGGTGGCAGGGCCGCCCGGCCGACGGCTCCATCCTCTACGGCAATGTCGACATCCGCGATGTGAACCTGGCGTTCAGGGTCGGCGGCAGGGTCAGCGAGGTGCTGGTGGATGAGGGGGACAGCGTGACAGCGGGTCAACCGCTGGCCCGTCTCGATCCCGTGCCCCTCGCCCACGAGCGCGACAGCGCCCGCGCCAATCTGGCCGCCCTTACTGCAGCCAATGCCTTGATCCACAAGGGGTATCGCAGCGAAGAGACGGACCGTGCCCGGGCCGAGCTGGCCGCCGCCGAGGCGGCCGCGCTCGAGGCAGAGCAGCAGTGGCGTCGCCAGAGCGCGCTGGCGGCGACCGGCGCCATCTCCCGTGGTCAGCTCGACAGCGCCCGCTCCCAGCGGGATCAGACCCAGGCCCAGGTGCGCGCCACCCGCGAACAGCTCGGCCAGCTCGAGACCGGCTACCGCCCGGAGGAGATAGCCCAGTCCGATGCCCAGCTGCAAGGGGCCAAAGCGGCGCTGGCCAGTGCCGAGCTGGCACTCGCCGACGCCGTGCTGACCGCCCCGAGCGACGGCATCCTCCTCACCCGCGCCATCGAGATCGGCAGCATGGTGCAGCCGGGGGCCACCGCCTTCAACCTTTCACTGACCGCCCCGGTCTGGGTGCGCGCCTATGTGGAGGAGCCCTGGCTCGGCCACTTCCCGAGCGGCGCCAAGGTGACTCTCACCACAGACTCGCGGCCGGACAAGCCCTATCAGGGGGTGGTGGGCTTTGTCTCCCCCACCGCCGAGTTCACCCCAAAATCCGTGGAGACGCCGGATCTTCGCACCCACCTGGTCTACCGGCTGCGCATCGTGGTGCAGGATCCTGACTCTGCCCTGCGCCAGGGGATGCCGGTCACCGTCAGGCTGCAGCCATGAATGCCGCCATCCAGCTCGCCGGGCTCACCAAGCGCTTCGGCGATCGGGTCGCCCTCAACGCCATCTCGGCCACCATTCCGACCGGCGGCATCACGGGCCTGGTGGGCCCCGACGGCGCAGGCAAGAGCACACTGTTGCGCCTGCTGGCCGGTCTGCTGGTGCCGGAGGCCGGGGAAATCCGGGTGCTGGGGCTGGATCCGGTGCGCGAGGGGGATGCCCTGCGTCAGCGCCTCGGCTACATGCCCCAGCAGTTCGGGCTCTACGAGGATCTCAGCGTGCAGGAGAACCTCAGCCTCTACGCTGACTTGCGCGGGGTGCTGGAGCCGGAACGCACTCCCACCTTCGAGCGCCTGCTCGCCTTCACCGATCTCGCCCGCTTCACCGCAAGGCCCGCGGGCAAGCTCTCGGGGGGGATGAAGCAGAAGCTGGGGCTGGCCTGCGCCCTGCTCGGCACTCCCGACGTGCTGCTGCTGGACGAGCCCGGGGTCGGGGTCGATCCCATCTCCCGCCGCGCCCTCTGGCAGATGGTGCGCGAGCTCGCCCAGGGAGGAATGACTGTGCTCTGGAGCACCGCCTACCTCGATGAGGCCGAGCTGTGCGACCACGTGCTGCTGATGGCGGACGGCGAGGTGCGCACCAGCGGCACCCCGGCGACACTCATGGGCGCCATGGCAAGTCGCTGCTGGCTGCTGGAAGCAGGAGAGCTGGACGGCCGGGAGCGGCGGGCCCTGTTGCGCCGCGCCCTGGCCCACCCGGCCGTGATGGACGGCGCCGTGGCGGGGGAGCGGGTGCGCCTGCTGCTGCACCCGGGCATGACGCCCCCGCCGCTGGCAGAGCTGCAACTGACCAACGGCACCTTTCAACCGGCCCAACCCCGGCTCGAAGATGCCTTTATCGATCTGCTCGGCGGCGGCCCCGGAGGGGAATCCAGCCTGGCGCAGCTGATGCGCGAGGCCTGCCTGCCCGAGGGGGTCTCCCCGGAAGCAGTGATCGAGGCGCGCCGCCTCACCAAGCGCTTCGGCGACTTCACCGCCACCGACGACGTCAGCTTCGCGGTGCGCCGGGGGGAGATCTTCGGCCTGCTCGGCCCCAACGGGGCAGGCAAGTCCACCACCTTCAAGATGGAGTGCGGCCTGCTGCGCCCGAGCAGCGGGCAGGCGCTGGTGACCGGCATCGATCTGGCCCGCAGCCCCTCGGCGGCGCGTCAGCACCTCGGCTACATGGCCCAGAAGTTCTCCCTCTACAAGCAGCTCACCGTGGCCCAGAACCTGTCGTTCTTCGCCGGCATCTACGGCCTGTTCGGTCGCCAGCAGCAGACGCGCATCGACGCCATGGTGGAAGCGTTCGCCCTCGGCCCCTGGCTCGGCCAGCAGACGGAATCCCTGCCCCTTGGCCTGCGCCAGCGCCTATCGCTGGCCTGCGCCCTGCTCCACGAGCCGCCGCTGCTGTTTCTCGACGAGCCCACCTCAGGGGTCGATCCCGTCACCCGGCGGGAGTTCTGGTCCCACATCAATGCCCTGGCCGATCACGGCGTGACAGTGCTGGTCACCACCCACTTCATGGACGAGGCGGAGTATTGCGATCGCATCGCCCTCATTTACCGCGGTCGCCTGCTGGCCCTGGGTACCCCGGACGATCTCAAGGGGCTGGCCGCCAAGGACGCAGCCACTTCTTTGCCCACCTCTTCATTGCCAACAATGGAAGAGGCCTTTATCACCCTGGTCGAGCAGGCCAGCGAGGAGGACGCATGAGCATCAACCGCCGCCGACTGCTGGCCCTGTGCCGCAAGGAGTCCCTGCAAATCGTCCGTGACCCCAGCAGCATTCTCATCGCCTTCATCATGCCCGTGGTGCTGCTGGTGGTGATGGGCTACGCCATCAACCTGGACGTGGACCACCTGCGGCTCGGCATCTGGCGCACCGATAGCGGCGCCCCGGCGGTGCGGCTGGAGCAGGCCCTTCGCGGCTCCACGGCGCTGGAAATCCACGGCGGCCCGAGCAAGGCGGCGCTGCTCGCCAGTCTGGAGCGCGGCGAGATCCGCGGTCTGCTGGTGATCGATGACGGCTTCTCCGCCGCCCTGGCCGGTCAGGGGGATGGCACGCCGAAAGCCCAGCTGCTCACCGACGGCTCCGAACCCAACACGGCGAACTTCGTCACCAACTACGTGCAGGGGATCTGGCAGGGGTGGCTCGCCAGGGAGGGATTCTCCCTGCCGCTGGCGGTGGAGAGCCGCGCCTGGTTCAACCCGGCGCTGGTGAGCCGCAACTTCCTGGTGCCGGGTTCCATCGCCGTGGTGATGACCATCATAGGCGCCCTGCTCACCTCCCTGGTGGTGGCCCGGGAGTGGGAGCGCGGCACCATGGAGGCGCTGCTCGCCACCCCGGTGACCAAGACGGAGCTGCTGCTCTCCAAGCTGTTGCCTTACTACGGGCTCGGCATCGCCGCCATGCTCATCTGCCTGCTCTTCTCGGTGGCCGTGATGGGGGTGCCCTGGCGCGGCTCGCTGATCTCCCTGTTCGTGCTCACCACCCTGTTTCTCGGCAGCGCCCTCGGGCTCGGGCTCTTTCTCTCCACCGTGATGCGCAGCCAGTTCAACGCCGCCCAGGCCGCGCTGACGGCGGCCTTCCTGCCGGCCATGATGCTCTCGGGCTTCGTGTTCGAAATCGCCAGCATGCCGCCCCTGCTGCGGGCCATCACCCACCTGATCCCGGCCCGCTACTTCGCGAGCTCGTTGCAGACCCTCTACCAGGCGGGCAACGTGCTCTCCATCCTGCTGGTCAACGGCGTCTGCCTGCTGCTGCTGGCCGCCTTCTGGCTGGCCCTCACCGCCCGCAAGACGCGGCGCACCCTGGAGTAAACATGCTGATCCGACTCTGGTGGCTGATCCGAAAAGAGTTGCAGGCCCTGATGGGCAATACCCAGGGGCGCTTCCTGCTCATCATGCCGGTGCTGCTGCAAACCGCCCTCTTCCCCTTCGCCGCCACCCTGGAGGTGACCGGCAACACGCTCGCCATCTACGACCAGGATGGGGGGGCGCAGAGCCGGGAGCTCATCGAGCGACTCACCCACATGCCCGCCTTCACCACAGTGATGCCGGTGGCGGGCGAGGCGGGGATGACCAATGCCATCACCGAGCAGCAGGCGCTGATCGGCCTCATCATCCCGCAGGATTTCTCCCGCCGACTGGCGCGTGGCGAACCGGCCAAGGTGCAGCTGCTCATCGACGGGCGCCGCTCCAACGGGGGCCAGGTGGCGGCGGGCTACATCAATCAGGTGATCGCCCGCTGGCAGAGCGAGGGCAAGGGGCTGCCTACGCTCACGGTGCGCCACCTCTACAACCCCAACATCGAGTTTCGCTGGCACGTGCTCCCCTCCCTGGTGGCCATCATCACCACCATAGGCTGCCTCATCGTCACCGCCCTGTCGGTGGCGCGGGAGCGGGAAGAGGGCACCTTCGATCAGTTGCTGGTCTCTCCCCTCACCCCGGGCTGGATCATGGCGGGCAAGGCGGTTCCCGGCATTCTGGTGGCGGTGGGCCAGGGCGCCATAGTCGCGCTGGCGGCCCGCTTCCTCTATCAGGTGCCGTTTGGCGGCAGCACCACGCTGCTGATGGCGGGCATGGTCTGCTACGGCCTGGCGCTGGCGGGGATAGGGCTCTTCGTCTCGTCCCTCTGTTCGACCCAGCAGCAGGCGTTTCTCGGGGTCTTCTCCTTCATGGTGCCGGCGGTGATCCTCTCGGGCTATGTCTCCCCCATCGAGAACATGCCGCTGTTGTTCCAGTGGCTGGCGGCCGTGGATCCCCTCAGCCACTTCATCCTGCTGCTCAAGGGGGTCTTCCTCAAGGATCTCGGCTGGTCGGCGGCCTGGCCCCTGCTCTGGCCCCTGCTCGCCATCGCCGGTGTCACCCTCTCCCTGGCGCTGGCCATGTTCCGCCGCCATATCGCCTGATGACCCGGCCCCTGCCAGGGGTCGGCCTCTTGCCCGCCATGCCGGCACTCAACCGGGGCCGCGCCGGGCACGGAAACCGTCAACTGGTATACCCATTTATGTATAAGTTTGAATTTCCTCGAATTACCCCTGAGGAGATATATAAATAGACACTTGATTTGCATCAATCGTCTGCCCCTGCCGACTGGGTAGCCTAGCCTCAGAATGATGTTTTATTACTCCAAACTTGAGGCAACTATGAGCAAAGTCAGACTGGTCGTTGTGGGCAACGGCATGGTGGGGCACCGCTTCATCGAAGAGCTGATCGAGCGGGCCGATCCGGGCCGCTACGAGATCACCGTCTTCGGTGCAGAACCCCGTCCCGCCTACGATCGCGTCCATCTCTCCTCCTACTTCTCCCACCACACCAGCGAAGATCTCTCCCTCGTCAAACCCGGTTTCTACGACAAGCACGGCGTCCGCCTGCTGCTCGGCGAAGCGGTGAAAAAAATCGACAGGGCCAACCGCGAGGTGCACTCCAACAAGGGCACTGTGGTCGGGTACGACAAGCTGGTGCTGGCCACCGGCTCCTACCCCTGGGTGCCGCCCATCCAGGGCAGCCAGCACCACGAGTGCTTCGTCTATCGCACCATAGAGGATCTCAAAGCCATCCGCAGCGCCGCCAAGAGCGGCAAGAGCGGGGTGGTGATCGGGGGCGGCCTGCTTGGCCTCGAAGCCGCCGGTGCCCTCAAGGCGCTGGGTCTCGAGACCCACGTGGTGGAGTTTGCCCCTGTGCTGATGGCCGAGCAGCTCGACGGTCAGGGCGGCCAGCTGCTGCGCCGCAAGATCGAATCCATGGGCGTGCAGGTGCACACCAGCAAGAGCACCAGCGAGATCCTGATGCACGGCGGCCGCGACGCCCAGCACCGCCTCGCCTTCGCCGACGGCAGCCAGCTGGAAGTAGACGTGGTGGTCTTCTCCACCGGCATCCGCCCGCAGGATACCCTGGGCCGTTACTGTGAACTGGCCATAGCCCCGCGTGGCGGTGTGCTGATCGACGATCACTGCCTCACCTCAGACCCCGACATCTACGCCATCGGCGAGTGCGCCGCCTGGCAGGGCCGCTTCTTCGGGCTGGTGGCGCCCGGCTACAAGATGGCCCAGATCACCGTCGACCATCTGCTCGGCGGCGACAGCCGTTTCGAAGGGGCGGACATGAGCGCCAAGCTCAAGCTGCTCGGCGTCTCCGTCGGCTCCATCGGTGATGCTCACGGCCGCACCCCGGGCAGCCACAGCTATGTGTTCCAGGATGACCAGGCCGGCGTCTACAAGAAGATAGTGGTGAGCGAAGACAACAGCCGCCTGCTCGGTGCCGTGCTGGTGGGTGACGTGGATGACTACGGCAACCTGCTGCAGATGATGCTTAACGCCCTGCCGCTGCCGAGCCACCCGGATACCCTGATTCTGCCTGCCTACGCCGGTGCCAAACCGACCCTGGGGGTGGATGCCCTGCCAGAAAGCGCCCAGATCTGCTCCTGCTTCGACGTCTCCAAGGGGGACATAGCTCAGGCGGTCGCCGAAGGTCACACCACCCTCGCCGCCATCAAGCAGCACACCAAGGCCGGTACCGGCTGCGGCGGCTGCGTGCCCCTCATCAGCCAGGTGCTCAACGCCGAGCTGGTGAAGCAGGGCATCGAGGTCAACAACCATCTCTGCGCCCACTTCCCCCACTCCCGCCAGGAGCTGTTCCATCTGGTCAAGGTGGAGGGGATCAAGAGCTTCGACGAGCTGCTGGCCAAGCACGGTCAGGGCCATGGCTGCGAGGTGTGCAAACCAACCGTCGGCTCCATCCTCGCCTCCTGCTGGAACGACTATGTGCTGAGCCCGCTCAACACCCAGCTGCAGGACACCAACGACATCTTCCTCGGCAACATGCAAAAGGACGGCAGCTACTCCGTCATCCCGCGCATGGCCGGTGGCGAAGTGACCCCGGAAGGGCTGCTGGCGGTGGCCGAAGTGGCCCGCGACTACAAGCTCTACACCAAGATCACCGGCGCCCAGCGCATCGGCCTGTTCGGGGCCCAGAAGGATGATCTGCCCGCCATCTGGCGGAAATTGCTGGCGGCGGGCTTCGAGACCGGTCAGGCCTACGCCAAGGCGCTGCGCATGGCCAAGACCTGCGTCGGCAGCACCTGGTGCCGCTTCGGCGTGCAGGACAGCGTCGGCCTCGGGGTCTTCCTCGAGAACCGCTACAAGGGCATTCGCACCCCGCACAAGATGAAGTTCGGCGTCTCCGGCTGTACCCGCGAGTGTGCGGAAGCCCAGGGCAAGGACGTCGGCATCATCGCCACCGACGCGGGCTGGAACCTCTATGTGGGCGGCAACGGCGGCATGAAGCCGCGCCACGCCGATCTGCTGGCGTCTGACCTCGACCGCGAAACCCTGATCAAGCTGATCGACCGCTTTATGATGTTCTACGTCACCAGCGCCGACAAACTGCAGCGCACCTCGGTCTGGCTCGGCAATCTGGAAGGGGGCATCGACTACCTGCGCGAAGTGATAGTCGACGACAAGCTGGGGTTGGCCGACACCCTGGAGCGCGATATCCAGTGCCTTATCGACAGCTACGAGTGCGAATGGTCGCGCACCCTCAACGAAGAGGAAGCACTCAAGCGCTTCAGCCACTTCATCAACAGCGACAAGCGCGATCCGGACGTCCAGTTCGTCGCCGAGCGCGATCAGCACAGGCCCGCCACCCCGGCCGAGCGCATCCCTGTCTACCAGATCGAGGTGGAAACCAAATGATGAAACTTGCCTGCCAACGCAATGACATCCTGTCGGGCTGCATGGACGTTTGCGCCCTGCTCGATAGCCAGTTCATCCAACTCGACGTGGAGATTAAGCGATGAAATTAGCCTGCCAACTCAACGACATCCTGCCGGGAACCGGTGTCTGCGCACTCATTGAGGGTCGCCAGATCGCCCTGTTCCGCCCGAGCGCGGCGGCCGAGGTGTTCGCCATCGACAACCGGGATCCCTTCTTCGCCGCCAACGTGCTGTCGCGTGGCATCGTAGGTGAACACGAGGGTGAGCTCTGGGTCGCCAGCCCGCTCAAGAAGCAGCACTTCCGCCTGCGCGACGGTCACTGCCTCGAGAACGCCGCCATGTCGGTGCAAAGCTACACCGTTGAAGTGCGCGACCAGCAAGTCTGGGTCGCCGTCTAACACCATGCATATCAGGGCTGCCTGCGGGCGGCCCTCTTGAAGGAAACAAAGATGTATACCGACACCATCAACAAGTGCGCCGCCAATGCGGCCCGCATCAACCGCTTCGAGCGCAGCGACAAGCTCGGCTTCTGGCTCAGCTCCGCCATGGCGGGGGCCTATGTGGGCCTGGGCATCATCCTCATCTTCACCCTGGGCAACCTGGTCGACCCCAGCGTGCGTCCGCTGGTGATGGGGGCCACCTTCGGCATAGCCCTGACCCTGGTGATCATCGCCGGCTCCGAGCTGTTTACCGGCCACACCATGTTCCTCACCTTCGGGGTGAAGAGCGGCAAGATCACCATGGCCGACCTGCTGCGCATCCTGCCCCAGACCTGGGCCGGCAACCTGCTCGGCTCCATAGCAGTGGCGCTGATCTACTCCTACGGCGGCAGCCTGCTGCCGGACGCGGGCAGCCTGGCCCACAAGGTGGCGCTGGCCAAGACCCAGGCACCGGCCCTGACCCTGTTCATGAAGGGCGTGCTGTGCAACTGGTTGGTCTGCCTCGCCATCTGGATGGCGCTGCGCACCGAGGGTGCCGCCAGGTTCATCGCCATCTGGTGGTGCCTGCTGGCCTTCATCGCCTCCGGCTACGAGCACTCGGTCGCCAACATGACCCTGTTCGCCCTCTCCTGGTTTGGTGCCCACTCCGAGGCCTACACCCTGGGCGGCATCGGCCACAACCTGCTGTGGGTGACGCTCGGCAACACAGTCTCCGGCGCCCTCTTCATGGGCCTCGGCTACTGGTATGCCACCCCCAAGGCTGAGCGCCCGGTCGCGGTGAGCGACGCCACCGCCAGCCAGCGCAAAGCAGCCTAATCAGGAGGCCCCATGGACTACTTGCCCATCTTTTGCCGACTCGACAACAAACCCGTGCTGCTGGTCGGCGGCGGCGAGGTAGCGGAGCGCAAGGCGCGCCTGCTGCTGGATGCCGGTGCCCAGCTCACAGTAGTCGCGCCCGAGCTCGACCCCGAGCTGGCGGAACTGGCTGCCAACGGGAGCATCGAGTGGCTGGCCGGCGAATTCGCGCCGGCGCAACTGGCGGGCAAGTGGCTGGTGGTGGCCGCCACCGATCGGCGCGAGGTGAACGCCCTGGTCTACCAGAGCGCGAACCAGGCCCGGATCTTTGCCAACGTGGTGGATGACCCGACACGCTCCAGCTTCATCATGCCGTCGATCATCGACCGCTCGCCCCTGATGGTGGCCATCTCCTCCGGCGGCAAGGCGCCGGTGCTGGCCCGGCTGCTGCGGGAAAAACTGGAAGCCCTGCTGCCCCAGCATCTGGGCGCCGTCGCGGCCTTCGCCGGCAGCCTGCGGGAGCGGGTCAAGGCCCGCTTCGCCACCATGGGAGAGCGGCGCCGCTTCTGGGAGCGGCTGCTCGGGGCGGATCGGCTCGGGCAGGCGCTGGCGCGGGGGGATGGCGCCTCGGCCAATCAGCTGGCCGACAACCTGTTTGCCGAGGAGAGCAAGGCTCACGGCGAAGTGGTGCTGGTCGGTGCCGGCCCCGGCGATCCGGGCCTGCTCACCCTGCACGCCCTGCGTCAGATGCAGCAGGCGGACGTGGTGGTCTATGACCGCCTGGTCTCGGACGAGGTGATGGCGCTGGTGCGCCGCGACGCCAAACGCATCTTCGTCGGCAAGCAGGCGGGCAACCACTGCGTGCCCCAGGAGGGGATCAACCAGCTCTTGCTGGAGGAGGCGAAGAAGGGACAGCGGGTGGTGCGGCTGAAGGGGGGCGACCCCTTCATCTTCGGCCGTGGCGGCGAGGAGCTGGAGACCCTGGTTGGCAGCGGCATCGGCTTCCAGGTGGTGCCCGGCATCACCGCGGCGAGCGGCTGCGCCGCCTACGCCGGTATTCCCCTGACCCACCGCGATCACGCCCAGAGCGTGCGCTTCGTCACCGCCCACGGCAAGGGGGGCGCCCGGGATCTCGACTGGCCGCTGCTGGCAAGAGACAAGCAGACCCTGGTGTTCTATATGGGGCTGTCCAGCTGCTCCACCATCCGTGAGCAACTGCTGGCCCACGGCAAGGGGGGCGACACCCCGGTGGCGCTGATCGAGCGCGGCACCCAGCCGAGCCAGCGGGTCATCCGTGGCACCCTGAATGAGCTGCCCGCGCTGGCGGTGGGGGTCGAGAGTCCGGCTCTCATCATGGTGGGATCCGTGGTGACCCTGGCGGACCAGCTCGCCTGGTTCGGGCAAGGAGGCGCCGCTGACGCGGCCCTGGCTTCGGCCTGATATCACTTCATATGCCAACGCCACCTCAGGGTGGCGTTTCTTTTCCTGCATTTACTGTCATAACCTCTTGTTTTGAATTTGGTATCTTATGGAGCAAGGCCATCCGGCCAACCGAATTCAGGAATCTTGCTGCATGTCTCTCCCCCCCAAGAACAGCGCCAAACAGCGTGAACACGACAGAGCCCGCATCCTCACCCTGCTGCTGGCCGACGATGCCCTCACCGACAGCCTGCTCGATCCCCAAGGGGTGCAGGACGCCGAGCTGCGGGATCAGACCAGCGAGCTGACGCGCCTGGTCAACAGCCTGCCGGCCGCCGACGTCGCCGATGCCCTGGAGTCCCTGCCGCCGGACGAGCGCCATGTGCTCTGGCAACAGGTTGACCCGGAGCGCCACGGCCAGATCCTGGTCGAGGCGTCGGAGACGGTGTGGGACAGCCTGATCAGCGGCATGAGCGACAAGGAGTTGCTGCATGCCCTGCGTACCCTCGACATCGACGATCAGATCTATCTGGGCCAGTACCTGCCTCGCAACCTGATGGGCCGGCTGCTCACCTCCATGGCCCCCGACCAGCGCGACCGGGTGCGAGAGGTGATCCTCTACGGCAAGCACACCGTCGGCGCCATGATGGACTTCGAGCTGATCACGGTACGGGCCGACATAAGCCTGGCGACTGTGCAGCGCTATCTGCGCCAGCTCGGCAAGATCCCCGCCAACACCGACAAGCTGTTCGTCACCGACAGGCGCAACCGGCTGCAGGGGGAGCTGCCGCTCACGACAGTGCTGCTGCACAGACCCGAGACCCTGGTGGCCGAGGTGATGGAGAAGGATCCGATCACCTTCGATCCGGAAGACAACGACGAGGCGGCCGCCCGTACCTTCGAGCGGGACGATCTCGTCTCCGCCGCCGTGGTGGATGGCAAGGGCAAGCTGATGGGGCGGCTCACCGTCGCCGAAGTGGTGGACCTGGTCTATGAGGAGAGCGACACCGATCTGCGTCGCATGGGGGGGATCAGCGAGGAAGAAGACGTGTTCGCCCCTGTCGCCAAGGCGGTCAAGACCCGCTGGGCCTGGCTCGCCCTCAATCTCTGCACCGCCTTCGTCGCCTCCAGGGTCATAGGCCTGTTCGAGCACAGCATCTCGCAGCTGGTGGCGCTGGCGGCCCTGATGCCCATAGTCGCCGGGATTGGCGGCAACACGGGCAACCAGACCATCACCATGATAGTGCGAGCCCTGGCGCTGCAGCACATCCAGCCGGGCAACGTCTCCTTCCTGCTGTGGCGGGAGCTGGGGGTGGCGCTGATCAACGGCCTGGTGTGGGGCGGCACCATGGGGGTCGCGACCTACTTCCTCTACCAGGATGCGGCCCTGGGCGCCGTCATGACGCTCGCCATGGTGCTGAACCTGCTGGTGGCGGCCCTGATGGGGGTCATCATCCCCATGACCATGAGTCGGCTGGGGCGGGATCCGGCGGTGGGGGCCAGCGTGATGATCACCGCCATCACCGACACCGGCGGCTTCTTCATCTTCCTCGGTCTCGCGACCCTGTTCCTGCTATAGCCCCAGATGGCAGCCACCAGGGTGCCGGGTACCCTGGTGGCCTCAGACCCCGGCAGGCCCGGATGGCGGGCCCTTGTCCCGCACAGGAATCCGGGGGCGTCGCCGCGACAAAAACGGGGATTCCCGCCTCTGGGCAAGGAATAGTCGTTGAAATGCCAACCCCACTCCTTATACTGGATCCACCTGTTTCCAGCGGTGGATCTGACACAATGGAATACAACACTTCAGAACTGTGCGACATCTATCAGGACATGGTGGATGTACTCGAACCCATGCTCTGCTCCTTCGGCGGCCGTGCCTCTTTCGGCGGCGTCATCACCACGGTCAAATGCTTCGAATCGAACGGTCTCATCCGTGAAGTCGTCAAAGAGAACGGCGTCGGCCGCGTGCTGCTGATCGACGGCGGCGGCTCCATGCGCCGGGCCCTGATCGACAGCGAGATCGCCACCACGGCGGCAGAAAACGAGTGGGAAGGCATCGTCTGCTACGGCTGCGTGCGCGAGGTCGACATCCTGGAAGATCTCGACATCGGCATCCAGGCCCTGGCCGCCATCCCGGTCGGTGCCGACCACAAGGATGTGGGAGAGACGGACCTTCCGGTCAACTTCGGCGGTGTCACCTTCCTGCCGGACGATCACCTCTACGCCGACACCACAGGGGTGATCCTCTCCCCCGATGCGCTCGACATCGAATAAGCAGACACAGACTGAAGATGGGAGCCTTGGCTCCCATTTTTTATGGCTGCAACTTGCTGAAAAACAGACAAAAAAAGAGGGCCAGTAAACAACTGGCCCCTTAACTGGAAGCAATGTGAGCAATGTCGTGCCTTCACAAGAAGTCCATCACGTTGGAACGAATGAAGTCTTTCCCGGAAAACAAGGTAACAATAATCATTCTCATTTAACTGTGCAAGCCTTATTTATAAAAAGTGCAAAAAAATGACCACCGCGCGGGTGGTCATTCTCGTCAGGCTTGTCGTGTGGCCGTTTGCAGACCGGCCAGGCCGGCCTCCCCCACCAGCTTGCGGCTGAGGTAGCGCAGCAGCACGCCGTAGAGTGGTACAAACAATCCCAGACTTATCAGCAGCTTGAATACGTAATCCACGGTCGCGATCTCGACCCAGTGCTCGGCCATGAAGGGATCCGTGCTGCGCCAGAAGGCGATGCTGAAGAAGGCGATGGTATCCACCAGGTTGCCGAACAGGGTCGAGGCAGCCGGTGCCACCCACCAGGCCCTGAGCAGCCGCAGGCGGTTGAACACCACCACGTCCATGAACTGGCCCACCAGATAGGCCATAAAGCTGGCCAGGGCGATGCGCGCCACGAAGAGGTTGAACTCCGCCAGGTTGCCCATGCCCTGATAACTGCCTTCGAAGAAGAGCACGGAGAGCACATAGGAAACGGCGAGGGCTGGCAGCATCACGGTCTGGATGATCTTGCGGGCCAGCCCGGCGCCGAAGATCCGCACCGTCAGATCGGTGGCCAGGAAGATGAACGGGAAGCTGAAGGCACCCCAGGTGGTGTGGAAGCCAAAGATGGTGATCGGCAGCTGCACCAGGTAGTTGCTGCTGGCGATGATCAGGATGTGGAACAACGAGAGACGCACCAGCGCCGTCTGGTGCTGAGCAGGGGTCAGATTCATGTTGTGACCTTTTTGGTTAATGGGGTTAGGGAACCCATACCGCCACCATGGCGATAATTGAGGGGCGAGATTATACGCCCCGACGCGGATAGTTCAATCCTTATGCTATGAGGCGGCTGAGTGCTGATGGCCGAGCCAGAGCACCACCTCCCTGTCGTCCGGGTGCGTCGCCTCCAGCCAGCAGCCGCTGTGTTGCTCATACTCCAGCCGCAGCTGGCTGCCTTCGAACTCCAGCAGCCAGCTGTGGCGATCCGCTCCCCACTCCCGCTCGAGCGGTATAAGCTCCCACCCCTCGACCAGCTCTTCGGCAAGAGCTGGGAAGTTGTCCCAGTCAAGGCCCGGGCAGGCCAGCAACACCACCCCGGCCTCCCGATCCGTCTGCGTGACACGCCAGTTCATCTGCTGTTCCTCAACTGCTGCAAGAGAGCTCGCCACCGCAATACCACTGGGGCACCGGGGTCGCCAGATCCTCGTATTCCGGCTGCTCGTCATAGGGGCGCTGCAGGGCGGCAAACAGCCGCTCGAACGGCGCCATGTTCCCCGTCTCGGCGGCGTCTATCACCTGCTGGGCAAGGGCATTACGCAGCACGTACTTGGGATTGACGGCATCCATCCGCACCTTGCGCGCCGCATCCTGGCTCCCTTCACGGACCAGCCGGGCCCGATAGGTTTCGAGCCACTCCTGCCAGGCGGCCGGGTCCGGCAGCAGCGCCAGCAGGGAGGCGGGCCACTCCCCCTGGGCGGTCAGCTCACCCAGGCGACGCAGGAAGAGGTGGTAGTCCACCCGATGTGCCGCCAGCGACTGGAACAGCTGGCGGAACAGGGCAGGATCTTCATCCTCCCAGGTCTCCAGGCCAAGCCGGACGCGCATCAGTTCGGAGTAGTGCAACATCAGCTGATGCTCGTACTGGGCCAGAGCCGCAGCCAGCGCATCCCCATCGACGTGGCCAGCCAGCGCCTGGGCCAGCTTCTGCAGGTTCCAGTAACCCACCGCCGGCTGCTGATCCAGGGCGTAGCGGCCACCCGGATCCGAGTGGTTGCAGACAAAGTCCGGCACATAGGCGTCGATGAACCCGTAGGGGCCGTAATCCAGGGTCAGCCCGAGCAGGGACATGTTGTCTGTGTTCATCACCCCGTGACAGAAGCCCGCCGCCTGCCACTTGGCGATGAGGCGCGCGGTGCGACGCACCACCTCGGCGAACAGCTCGGCACCGCTTTCCAGTTCGGGAAAGTGGTGACGCAGCAGATAGTCGATGAGAGCCGGGATCTTCTCCCCCTGGCCGCTCCAGGCGAAGTACTCGAAGTGACCGAAGCGCAGGTGGCTGGGCGCTGTGCGCAGCACTGTCGCACCGCTCTCGACCTGCTCCCGGTAGACGGGTTCGTCACTGCCCACCAGCACCAGGGCCCGGGTGGTCGGAATGCCGAGGGCATGGAGCGCCTCTGAGGCGAGGTATTCGCGGATGCTGGAGCGCAGCACGGCGCGGCCGTCGCCGAAGCGGGAGAAGGGCGTCTTGCCCGCCCCCTTCAGGTGCAGATCCCAGCGTTGACCGTCCGGCGCCAACTGCTCCCCCAGCAGCAGGGCGCGGCCATCCCCCAGGCGCGGGCTGTAACCGCCAAACTGATGCCCCGCATAGACCTGGGCCACCGGCTGCATGCCCGGCAACGGCTGCCCCAGTCCGCAGCAGGCGAGCCAGTCTGCCTCGCTCACCTCACCGAGCCCCAGCGCCCCAAGCAGTGCACGGTTCAGATGCAGCAACCTGGGGGCATGCAACGGCTGGGGGACCACGGGCTCGCAGGCCCAGGGCAGTTCGGTGGCGAAAGTGTTGATCAACTTCATGGTGATGGGGGTTGTCCCTGCGTATGCTCGTGTCACTCTTTATACCGCCGTCTGCCCGCACAGGCTAACAGGCGATCGCGCTATTTCATTTCACGGAGAAAACAATGCAAAAATGGATATATGCCCTGCCCCTGCTGGCACTGGCCTGGGGACATCAGGTCAAGGCCGCCGACATCGAAGCGGGCAAGGCCAAGGCGACTGTCTGCGCCGCCTGTCATGGGGTGGATGGCAAGGCGAGTGTCCCCGTCTATCCCCATCTGGCCGGACAGAACTCTGCCTATCTGCTGAAACAGATGAAAGCCTTCAAGGAGGGCAGCCGCACAGAGCCCCTGATGGCCCCCTTCATGGCGATGCTGACCGAGGCGGATATGGAGAACCTGGCGGCCTATTACGCCAGCCTGAAATAACCCGCCTTACCCAGGCAACCCGGCCCTTTCTTGCAAAGATGACCTTCCTTTACAGAGAGAGGCGTAAAAGTGCCCCTCCATTCTCGAGGGGAAGGCTGGGGGCACTTCCTAGCGGCGGCAATACGCGATGATAAGGTCCATAAAGGCCTCGCCGAAGCGCTCCAGCTTGCGGTGGCCGACACCGTTGATGGCCAGCATCTCATCCTCGGTCATCGGCATCGCCGCTGACCCCAGCTCCACCAGGGTCGACCCTAGCGGCGGCAATACGCGATGATTAGGTCCATAAAGGCCTCGCCGAAGCGCTCCAGCTTGCGGTGGCCGACACCGTTGATGGCCAGCATCTCGTCCTCGGTCATCGGCATCGCCGCTGACCCCAGCTCCACCAGGGTCGACCCTAGCGGCGGCAATACTCGATGATAAGGTCCATAAAGGCTTCACCGAAGCGCTCCAGCTTGCGGTGACCGACACCGTTGATGGCCAGCATCTCGTCCTCGGTCATCGGCATCAGCTGTGCCATCTCCACCAGGGTCGCATCGTTGAATACCACGTAGGGCGGCACCTCTTCATCCTCGGCGATCTGCTTGCGCAGGGCCCGCAACTCCTTGAACAGCCGCTTGTCGTAGTTGGCATTGTCGAGCAGGCCGCTGCGCTTCTCCTTGCGGCTGGAGATGGGCTGCAGCCGCGGCACCGCCAGGGCCAGTGTCGTCTCGCCGCGCAGCACGGGGCGGGCCGCCTCGGTCAGCTGCAGCACCAGGTTGCGGGTGATGTTCTGGGTCAGCAGCCCCTTGTGGATCAGCTGGCGGATCACGCTCATCCAGTATTCGTGGCTCTGATCCTTGCCGATGCCGTAGGTCGACAGCTTGTCGTGACCGTGATCCTTAATGCGCTGGTTGAGCGAGCCCTGAGCACTTCCACCACATAACCCACCCCGAAGTTCTGCCCCACCGCCAGACGCAGGAGAGCGCCTTCTGGGGCATCTTCGGTGCCGTCATAGCTCTTGGGGGATCCAGGCAGATGTCGCAGTTGCCGCACGGCTTGTCGTTGTACTCGCCAAAATAGTTGAGCAGCACCTGACGGCGGCAGGTCTGCGCCTCGGCGAAGGCCGCCATCACGTTGAGCTTGTACTGCTCCACCTGCAACTGCTGGGGATTCTCTATGTTGTCGAGCAGGCGTCGCACCCGGCCAATGTCGGCGGGATCGTACAGCAGCAGCGCCTCGGCGGGGGTACCGTCACGGCCGGCACGGCCGGTCTCCTGATAGTAGGATTCGATGTTCTTGGGGATGTCGTAGTGCACCACGAAGCGCACGTTGGGCTTGTCGATCCCCATGCCGAACGCCACCGTCGCCACCACTATCTCGACGTCGTCCTTGAGGAAGGCATCCTGGGTGCGTAGCCGCTGATCCAGCGGCAGGCCCGCATGATAGGGCGCCGCCTTGCAGCCGTGGCGGGAGAGCCGCTCAGCGACCTCTTCCACCCGGTTGCGGCTGGAGCAGTAGACGATGCCGCAGTTGCCCTTCTGGCTCTGCACATAGCGCAGCAACTGTTCCGCTCCCTTGAACTTCTCCACCAGGCTGTAGCGGATGTTGGGCCTGTCGAAGCTGGCGGTATGGATGAAGGGATCGTTGAGTTCCAACCGGTGCAACATGTCGCTGCGGGTCGCCTCGTCGGCGGTGGCGGTGAGCGCCACCACGGGCACCTGGGGGAACCACTGCTTGAGCCGCCCCAGCGCCGCGTATTCGGGGCGAAAATCGTGGCCCCACTGGGAGACGCAGTGGGCCTCGTCGATGGCGAACAGCCCGAGGGGCAGCTCCGCCAGCCGATCCAGAAACTCGTGCTGCAGCAGCCGTTCGGGGGAGACATAGACCAGCTTGATCTCGCCGCGGCGCATGGCGGCAAAGTTCTGGATCATCTCCTCCCGGCTCAGGGCCGAGTTGATGTAGACGGCCGCCACACCGTTGGCGCGCAGGCTGTCCACCTGATCCTTCATCAGCGAGATAAGGGGGGAGACCACCACCCCGAGACCGGGCCGCAGCAGGGCCGGGATCTGGTAACAGAGCGACTTGCCGCCACCGGTGGGCTTGAGCACCAGGGCATCGCGCCCCGCCACTATCTGTTCGATGATCTCGAGCTGGCCCGGCCGAAATTGCTGGTAGCCGAAGACCGCCTGCAGCAGGGCAAGGGGGGTATCGGGCAAGGTGTCGGCAATGGCGGTCATGGGCTCTCCTTTGGGGTCGCCATTCTAAAGCAGCCGCCGCCCACAATAAACCTGCCATTGCGACTGTTAAGGAAGTGTTGCAGACTGGCTGGAGTTTTTACTCGGCTTTGATGACAGGGATCGGTATCAGAGAATGAAACAGATGTTGAAGAAGATGGCGCTCAGTGGCATTGCCAATCTGTTCGCCGAGAAGATGCCGTTCAACAAGCTCATCGGCATGCAGGTGACCCACTATGACTTCGAGAAGGTGGAGCTGCGCATCAAGATGGATGACAAGCTGATCGGCAACCCCTTTCACAACATACTGCACGGCGGCGTGACCGCCAGCCTGCTGGATGTGGCGGGCGGCATGATAGTCGCCGCCTCCTGCATCGACGAGCTGGAGGACTTCTCCCCCAGCTACCTCAAGGAGCGCTTCTCCCGCCTCGGCACCATAGACCTGAGGGTCGACTACCTGCGGCCCGGTCGCGGCAACGAGTTCATCGCCACCGCCCACATCATTCGGGCAGGCAGCAAGGTCGCCGTCGCCCGTATGGAACTGCACAACGAAGAGGGGACTCATATCGCCTTTGGTACCGGCACCTACCTGGTCGGCTAATGGCCTTTATTGCATAAAAAGTGCGCTTATAAGCTGATTTTAATCATTAGAATTGTTACCCCCACCACCGGTCAGGGTCCATACTGAAAGTCGGGATTGTGTGCAGAGGGAGGATTGCAGACGATGAGCGCGATGCTGGCTACCCAACCATCCAGAGCCTTGTTGACACAGCTCGAGTCCATGCGCGAAGAAGTGCAGACGCCCGAGTGCCGTCACTGGTTGGAACAGGAGCTGGAGGGGTATTCTCTCTGTTCACCCCTGCCTTGGTATCGCATCATTGCCTGTCGGCAACGCGGTCACTTCCTGAATCTGAAGACGGGGAAATATCTGACTTGCCATATCGGCAGCCAAACGCTAAGCCAACGCGACCTGGCCCAAGTTCAGTTCATCTATGCCCGTGAACCCGCCGCCCACTATTTACTGCGTCATGATTCCCATATCGAGCCCTGGCCAGAACAGCTGCTGGAAGCGTATCGAGAGCAGTTGATCCCCGGCCATCTCTGCCTGCAGGCCTGGCACGAGCCCGTGTCTTCTCTGCGGTCACAACTGATGGAGGGAATAGCACATTTCATCAGCGAGTACCCCAAGCATGCGGCTCTGCAAACTCAGCACGGCTTCAAGGCATTGCGGCATCAACACTGGCATATCTGATCATGCGCCCAGAGCGCAAGGAGGGCACTATCGACAAGACCCACAACGAGATTGCCACAATCTAGAGTGCCGGAGTCAGGATCAGACTCCACCTGTGGGGCCACCGAGCGGTGGCCCTTTTAATGGGCTACATTCAGCACCGGACCATCTCCCCTGCATACCGACCATGCGTCTGCCAATCACGGCCAAGGCAAATAGCCAAATGCGAAGGACAGCTCATTGAACCCCATGGTATGCACCCAAGCGGAGCTGCATTGTGAGCCACGGGAAGACAGCTCTTTGAGAGCTTGCTCGATCTGCGCCTCGATGGCCTAGGGGTCTATGAACTGACGGCCGGTACTGCTGCTCTGGTTCCATTGCCGCCGCAACATGTGCCATGGCACCAAGGCGGCAGCCATTGCAATCAACTGCCTGGCCCTGAGCTGGCAGGCAAGCTTGACGCTTCATTGGGGTGCACCTATGGGCGATGCGCCTTCCGTCTGACCAGGCCCACTCTCGATAGCAAGTCCCATAACGCCCGACATACCAACACCATGTTCCTGCTGCTCCGCGTCATCGCGTCCTGTCTTTGGCATCGGGCATGAGCAGTGCGGACTACAGGTTGTGCCACAAGCGCAGGCGCCGCCCTTCGCTGAGGACCGCAGACAGAGAAGAGGGGCCCGCTTGTGCGGGCCCCTCGGATGAACGCAACGATGCTACGCCGTTACGGTCCAGTGCACAGATAGTTGTTGTTGTACTGGTCCAGCGTCGTGGCGAGGTTGTTCGCCTCGGTCGCGAATTGGCCCTTCTTCGGATAATCCCCCATCCCGGTGAAGTTCACCGCGTAGCTGGGTGGCGGTCCATCAAGAATGGCTTGGCCCGCAACCATAGCCGTGACGGCATTCGGACACTGACCCGCCCCGGCTTGTACGTTCAACTTCGCAGCCAGCAGTTGTGCCGCCATGTTGAACGCCGGATCACTCGACTTCTGCTTGCCGCTCCCCACATCCTGCTTGCTCAGGATGCGTACGGCCTCCTGGCAGGTGTCCACGAACAGCTTACCGATATAGACACCGCCACCGGCAAAGGAGGCCAGCGTCTGATCAAGCACGGGTTCCTGTTTGCCATTGGATTTGGCGCAGGACGCCCAGTTCCGCCAGAAACCTATGGTCAATGCACGGCCGCCTGGGGGCGGTGTGTTGTCGATATTGAACACCTTTGTCTCGCCCGGACCCACCTCGAAGTTGCCACAGAGAATACTGTTGTCGACATTCGGGTTGATGACGACGCCATCCGGTGGCATGAACGCATTCGGCACAAAGTTACCGAAGTTGCTGAGCCACCCCGGACCCACGATCTCGCAGATCTGATAGGTCTGGCCCGGGATGAGCTCCTGCATAAATGCCAGGATGCCGCCGTTCCCGGCATTGGCCGACATCGACTCCAGAGTCTCGCCGACGGAGAAGGTGGTAGCCCCCTGCCGCAGCACGAAGGTGAACGAATAGCTGCCCAAGTCGGGAAGTCCGTTCATGGTCTTGAGAACCTGTGCCCTGCCGCGTTCACGGTTAAGGAACGAACAGGAGAAGACCTTGCCTGCATCTTCCGGATAGTCGACCACAAAGTCGCAGACCTTGTCCTGGATCGGCGAGTCCGGATTGGCCGAAATCAGATCCCAACCGGTCTTGGTCGTCTCCACCACGGTATAGGTACCCTCGGCGGTGAGGAGCAGATCGAGGCCAGCGCTCTGGAACTTGCTATAGCCCGCACCCGCACCGACGTCTTGCGTACTCAACAGCCCACCGCCCGGACCATACAACTTGAAGGTCCAGTAATAGTCGTCATCCGAGTTTTCGAGTGCCGGCTCCGTGGTCTTCTGCACCTGCGCCTTGGCAGGCTCGTCTGTCGGTTCGTTCAGGAAGTCGACGGTTGCCGCACAATGGGTCGCGATGCCGTCTTCGAGCTGGAGATCCACCGTCCTCGGGTTCGGATACTCGGCTGGATCGCGCGGGTCAGCCAGACCGACAGGGACGCCAATGTCGCTGCCTGCGGCAAAGAACACGCTGCTCACCTCTTCGACATAATAGGTGTCGGGAACCAGGCCCCACGCCGTGACGGATTGCGTCGTCACGCCTCCTCCCGTGAAGGTAATGACCTTGGTCTTGCTGAACGACTCGTCATTGGCACGGGTAATGTGGAATGTTATCTCGAGTTTCTCACCCGCATCCAGGAAGTTGGGAATGCTCTTCTGGATCGTGAGCTTGGCCTTGGCCGAGGAAGCGATCGGGATCTGCAGCTCGTTGGTGCTGGCCGCAAATCCGTCCGAGGCGGTCAGGTAGGCGGTGTCTCTCAACATGCCCGTCGTGACGCGCTTGGGATCGTCGAGATAAACCATCTTCTCAAAGGTGATGGAACCACTGTCTGTCTGGCCAGTCGTCTGCCACCCTACCTCGCCGTCCGTCTGCGTGTCCGCCAGGTAGCCATCCAGGAAGTCGCCGAACGACGGCACCCCGACCGCATACATCAGACCCACTCCGTCGATCTCCTCCACGTCCTTGATGGTCGTTGACGCATTCGTGACCTCGCCCTGCTGGATCTGGGCGTTCGCGACCGCCGTCGTGGTGCCCGGAACCGGGATGCCGGTTACCTTATCCGTATAGGTCCCTGACACCTCGTTGTGCAGCCAGTCACCGACCTTGCCCGCCGTCGCTGCGTCGAATTCGACCGTGAATTCGGCGACCATGCCATTGAAGCCGGCAGCGAGGTCGAATGGACCCTCGTTATAGGTGTCGAGCAGGGTACCGGTGTTGTCCGATCCCTTGTACAACTTGTCGGTCAACTCGACGGTGATCGTACGCGCGGCTGGATTCTTCGCATTCAACACTATGTTGACCGCAACCTTGCCACCGATGACTTCCGCCTTGGTCCAGGTGACAGTGATCTGGACGGGAAGGGAGGTCGGCGCATCGCTGCGGCAGACGTTGCCAAAGTCCAGCGAATCTTCGGTCCCCTTGGAGATATTCCAGGTCTGCTCCGCGCCCTGGTGGGCCGTCATCGTCTTGGAAATCTCCTGCGGCTCTATCTCCTTCACCGGGATGGAGACGTCGCGTGCACCAGCCCCTCCGGTGTCGAGATCCTCGGCCAGGAGATTGGCGTGCAGCGATGACCCCGGGAACAGGTGCGACCCCAGGGCCAACCGGCCGTAGTAGTCATAGACACAAGTGGTATTTTTCGCCTGTGTGACCGTGATCAGCCGGTAAATCGAGACGTCGGTTCCGCCAATGCCGGGATCCAATTCCGTTTGCGGCGTCGACTGGGCTGCCGCACAGGACGCACTCGACTTGCCCACATTCAGCACCGGGACCGAAATAATGTCATATCCGGGTTTGCCTGCATCCTCGTTGTCCAGTACCACGCCAAGGGTATACATCTGGCTGGCAGGGGCGGAGTTGCCGGCCTGCAGCGTGATGCGATAAGGAACGAGGTCGAGTTCGTTCCACGTCTTGCCTAGGTTACCAGTGGTGTAGTCCGCGTCGGGGCAGATAAAGGGACCGCCATCGGGGAAGGTGAAGTTCGCGTCTTTGCGACACCCCTCCAAGGTAGTCTGCACCCCAACGGGATCGGCGGCCTGCGCCGGCGGCGTGCCGAGCAGCCCGAGCGTGAGCAGGGCTCCCAGCGTCGTCTTCCATCGTTTGCTGACGAACATGTCGATGTCTCCTTGACGTTGTCCTTGTGTGGCCGGGTAGCATCGTTCGACACGAGCACCCACGACCGCCGGTCGTCATGACGAGAGCGATAGAGCAAGTCGTGTGCCAGTGAATGTGAAGTGCAAAAACAAGGGGTTACGGAGATCTGCCGCCGGACGTGTCACAGGCATGAAACACATGGCACCGAACGATCCGTCGGGACGGGCCACAAGTCGTTGATAACTGGACCAAACGAACATGGTGCATGATGTATCGCGATTGATACTCGCGATGCCGGTGCCTGACGCACCCTGCCCCGTCGAGCGACCACGGCAGGGGTGCCCGCGGCTTGAAAGTGGTCTGTCAATGAGCGTCTGGTGCTGGCGAAAGCGGTGAAAGCAGCGTGACTGGCTCAAGGGGGCTGAACGGGATGCGCATGGCCATCCCGAGGAATATGCCCTTGCATGAGGGGTAATGCGCCGAGCGAGGAAGGACAATGACGAGGATATTCAGAGGAGAGCTCCTACAGCGTGGAGGCAGTCCAAAATGCGAAAAGGCCGCTCGATGAGCGGCCTTTTCTAATGTGGTCGGTGTGAGAGGATTCGAACCTCCGACCCCTTCGTCCCGAACGAAGTGCGCTACCAAGCTGCGCTACACACCGATGTCTGCGGGGCGAGAATTTACCGAAAGCCCCGACATGACACAAGCCTTTTTTTGCATCTGCCGTAAAAAAAGGGCTTTACGCTCAATAATCCAGCGTTTCATGGCGATACGGAGCACCGGGCTCGTCCCGGTGCTCCGTTACGCCTTTGGCGGCAGCTGAAACTCGGTCGGTCCCAGCAGACGCCGACTCCAATCGGCAACGACCCCGTGCTCCAGCCAGTGGGCCGCATGCTGGCGCCAGTTGGGAGAGAGCGCCGGGTTGTCCAGCAGCAGTTGCAGGTCCCCTTCGTGGCGGGCCTGGTTGAACAGGATGTCGGCGGTGCGCTTCACCGTCAGCTCGGGATAGGGCCTGTCCATCAGCAGCAGTTCATCCACCGGGGCCACGCGCCCCTCCTCCAGCACCCGCAGCAGCCAGCCGCAGCGGCCGCTGAGCTGCATCACCTGGGAGAGGTGCGGGTAGCCAAAGCGTTGATTGAGCTTGAAGCAGGGGGATCTCGGCTGGCTGATCTGGACCAGGGCGGCGCCGAGGCGATAGACATCGCCGATGCAGGCCTGCGCCTCGGTCAATCCGAGGCCGGAGAGGTTTTCGCCAAAGGCCGCCGGCTGCCAGGAGGCTCGGGGGGCAGGCAGACCCAGCGCGGTTTGCCAGCTCTTCCACCAGGGGTAGTGATCCGCAGGATAGTAGTGCAGGGCGCGATCCGGGCCGCCGTGATGGCGCTTGTCGCTCTGCTCATCGCCCTCCAGGCCCGAGAAGCCGCACCACAGGGGATGCCCTGCCTCATGCTTGTCGATGGCACTGACGAGTCCGGGGGCGAGTTCGGCATTCATCTCGGCGCTCTGGCCGATAAAGAGGGAGATCCGCATTCCATTCTCCTGACGGATGAGAGAATGCGGATCTTAGGGGCTGTTGAGCCGTCGGCGCAAGCCGTGTTACTGCGTCAACAGCCCCTGAGTCAGGCGACGGCCTGCATCTGGGTGGTCATGGCAATCTCGGCGCGGCGGCGTTTCTCCGCCCTCGCCATCAGGTACCAGCTGCCGAAGGTGAACAGCGACACCGACAGCAGGATCAGGCTCGCCACCGCGTTGATCTCGGGTTTCACCCCGAGCCGCACCGCCGAGAACACCTCCATCGGCAAAGTAGTGGAACCCGGACCCGAGACGAAGCTCGCCAGCACCAGATCATCCAGCGACAGGGCGAACGACATCATGCCCCCCGCCGCCAGCGACGGGGCTATCATCGGGATGGTGATGAGGAAGAACACCTTCCACGGCTTGGCGCCCAGATCCATGGCCGCCTCCTCGATGGAGAGATCCAGCTCCCGCAACCGCGCCGACACCACGATCGCCACATAGGCGGTACAGAAGGTGGTGTGCGCAATCCAGATGGTCAGCATGCCCCGCTCGGCGGGCCAGCCCACCAGCTGGGCCATGGCCACGAACAGCAGCAGCAGCGACAGACCTGTGATCACCTCTGGCATCACCAGGGGCGCCGTCACCATGCCGCCGAACAGGGTGCGGCCACGGAAGTGCGGGATCCGGGTCAGCACGAAGGCCGCTACTGTCCCCAGCGCCACCGCGGCGATGGCGGTGTAGAAGGCGATCTCCAGGGAGCGGAACACGGAGCCAATCAACTGCTTGTTGTCGAGCAGACCGAAGTACCACTTGAGCGACCAGCCCCCCCACACAGTCACCAGCTTGGAGGCGTTGAAGGAGTAGATGACCATGATGATCATGGGCAAGTAGATGAACAGCAGCCCCAGCCAGAGCATCAGCTTGGCAAAACCAAAGCGCCTCATACTTTCCCCTCCAGCTCTTTGGCCTGGTTGCGGTTGAACAGGATGATCGGAATGATCAGCACCGCCAGCATCACCACTGCCAGGGCGGACGCCACCGGCCAGTCACGGTTGTTGAAGAACTCCTGCCACAGCACCTTGCCGATCATCAGGGTCTCGGGGCCGCCCAGCATCTCGGGGATGACGAACTCGCCCACCACGGGAATGAAGACCAGCATGCAACCGGCGATGATGCCGTTCTTGGAGAGCGGCACAGTGATCTGCCAGAACCGGGTCAGGTTGCGGGCGCCGAGATCGGAGGCCGCCTCCAGCAGGCTCTGATCGTGCTTGACCAGGTTGGCGTAGAGCGGCAGCACCATGAACGGCAGGTAGGAGTAAACGATGCCGATGTAGACCGCCAGGTTGGTATTGAGGATCTGCAAGGGCTCGTCTATCACCCCTATCCCCAGCAAGACGCTGTTGAGCAGGCCGTTGTTGCTGAGGATGCCCATCCAGGCGTAGACCCGGATCAGGATGGCGGTCCAGGTCGGCATCATGATGAGCAGCAGCAGAACGGTCTGGGTCTCCTTGTTGGCCCGCGCGATGGAGTAGGCCATGGGATAGCCGATCAGCAGGCAGAGCAGGGTGCTGATGAAGGCCATCTTGAGGGAGCCCAGATAGGCCGCGATATAGAGCTCATCCTCCTGCAGCAGCAGGTAGTTGCCCATGTTGAGCAGTATGGTGAGCTGATTGTCGGCCCAGCTCATCACGTCGGTGTAGGGCGGGATCGCCACATCCGCTTCGGCGAAGCTGATCTTCACCACTATGACGAAGGGCAGCAGGAAGAACAGGAACAGCCAGAAGAAGGGGATGCCGATCACCAGCTGGCGTCCCCCCATCTGCTTGAGTCGTCTCAATGCCTTCATGATTGCAGCACCACGCCGCTGTCATCTTCCCAGTAGAGGAACACCTGGTCATCCCAGGTTGGCCGCTTGCCGTGGCGTTCGGCATTGGCGATGAAAGCCTGAACGATTTTGCCCGAGGGCAGCTGGATGTGATAAACCGAGTGGCCGCCCAGATAGGCGATGTCATAGACCTCACCCTTGGTCCAGTTGAAGTCCGGATGCTCGATCTCCTCCGGCTTGTGCAGGCTCATCAGCAATTTTTCCGGCCGCAGGGCGTAGGTCACCTTCTTGTTCTCGGCGCGGGAGCTGATGCCGTGACCCACATAGATGGGCTGCTCCAGATCCGCGCAGGCGATGGTGGCGTGGTCCTGCTCATCTTCCACCAGCAGGCCGTCAAACAGGTTGACGTTGCCGATGAACTCGCACACCAGCCGGCTGGCCGGGGTTTCGTAGATGTCCATCGGGCTGCCGATCTGCTCGATGCAGCCGAGGTGCATGATGGCGATCCGCTCCGCCATGGTCATGGCCTCTTCCTGATCGTGGGTCACCATGACGCAGGTTACGCCGACTCGCTCGATGATCTCCACCAGCTCCAGTTGCATCTTGGAGCGCAGCTTCTTGTCCAGCGCCCCCATGGGCTCATCCAGCAGCAGCAGCTTGGGGCGCTTGGCCAGCGACCGGGCCAGGGCGACCCGCTGGCGCTGACCGCCTGAGAGCTGGTGCGGCTTGCGACGGGCATACTGGGTCATCTGCACCAGCTTGAGCATCTCCTCCACCCGGGCGTCGACCTCTGCCTTGGGCAGGCCATCCTGCTTGAGGCCGAAGGCGATGTTCTGCGCCACCGTCATGTGGGGAAACAGGGCGTAGGACTGGAACATCATGTTGATGGGACGTTCATAGGGCGGCATGTCGGTAATGTCGACCCCATCCAGGAACAGCCGCCCCTCGGTGGGGCGCTCGAACCCGGCCAGCATCCGCAGCAAGGTGGACTTGCCGGAACCTGAACCACCCAGCAGGGCGAAGATCTCGCCCTTGTGGATGTTGAGAGACACGTTATCGACCGCCAGCGTTTCGTCGAACTGCTTGCTTACCCTGTCTATTTTGACCAGCACTTCTTTACGCTGCTGGCTGCCCTCGAGGGCTTTCTTGTAGGCACTGGAGGCTATCGCCATTACCAAACTCCCAAAGGTGATACCGGCCGGGGCCGATCCATCAATACAATCTGGCGCCCCGGGATGGGCGCCAAGGTTAGGTTCCGGACTTGATCTTGGTCCAACTCCGGGTGATCAGGCGCTGCACCGAGCGGGGATGTGCTTCCTGCACATACAGACGCTCCAGCACCGCCTGGGGGGGATAGACTGACTCGTCATCGCGCACGGCCTTGTCCATGAACTCTCCCGCCTTGAGGTTCGGGTTCGCGTAGCCCACGTAGTCGCTCACCTTGGCGATGACTTCAGGTTCGAGAATGTAGTTGATCAGGGCGTGAGCCTCTTTGACGTTGGTGGCATCGGAGGGGATCGCCATCATGTCGAACCACAGATTGCCCCCCTCCTTGGGGATGCTGTAGGCAATCTTGATCCCCTTGCCCGCCTCGTCGGCCCGGGCCGCCGCCTGCAGTATGTCACCGGAGAACCCCGCCGCCACACAGATGTCGCCATTGGCGAGATCCCCTATGTACTTGGAGGAGTGGAAGTAGGTCACATAGGGGCGCACCTTGAGCAACTGCTCCTCGGCACGCTTGAGATCCGCAGGATCGTGGCTGTTGGGATTGAGGCCGAGGTAGTTCAGGGCAGCCGGGATCATCTCGTCCGCCGAGTCGAGGAATGCCACCCCGCAGTGGGAGAGCTTCTTCATGTTTTCCGGCTCGAAGATGGTCGCCCAGGAGTCAATCTTGTCGACCCCCAGCACGGCCTTCACCTTCTCGACGTTGTAACCGATGCCGTTGGTGCCCCACAGATAGGGCACGGCGTACTGATGGCCCGGATCCACCTTGTCGAGCTGCTTGAGCAGCAGGGGATCCAGGTTGCTCAGGTTGGGCAGCAGGGCGGGATCCAGCTTCTGGAAAGCCCCCGCCTTGATCTGCTTGGCCAGGAAATTGTTGGAGGGCACGACCAGATCGTAACCGGTGCGTCCGGTCAGCAGCTTGCCCTCCAGCGTCTCGTTGGAGTCAAACACGTCGTAGACGGTCTTGATCCCGGTCTTCTGCTGAAAGTCACTGAGGGTGGTCTCGCCGATATAATCGGACCAGTTGTAAAAATGAACCACAGGGGCTGCCTGGGTCAGATTTGCAAACCCCAGGGTCAGGGCCAGCGTTGCCATCTTGGTCATGTGCACGTATCAGTCCTCGTTTGTGTGATTTTGCCAGTCGCGCATCCATACGCGCCGTCCAACCTGTCGGGTGGTCACCACCCTCCCGGCCGAACTGCGGACCGGGAGGGGTACTCGTCACTTACTTACCTGATTTGATCTTGGTCCAGCTGCGGGTCATCAGACGCTGCACCTTGGCCGGCAGATCCGGGAAGGTGTAGATCTTCTTGAGGGTGTCCGCCGTCGGGTAGATGCCCGGATCGTTGCGGATCGCCTCGTCCACCAGCGGAGTCGCCGCCTTGTTGCCGTTCGGGAACTGCACCACGTTGGTGATGTTCGCGATCACTTCCGGCTTCATCAGGTAGTTGATGAAGGTGTGGGCTGCCTCGACGTTCTTGGCGTCCGCCGGGATGGCGATCATGTCGAAGAAGCTGCCGGCCCCCTCTTTCGGAATGGTGTAAGTCAGGCTGACACCGTTCTTGGCTTCGGCGGCACGTGCCTTGGACTGCTGCAGGTCACCTGAGTAACCCACCGCCACGCACAGGTTGCCGTTGGCCAGATCCGAAATGTACTTGGAGGAGTGGAAGTAGGCGGTATAGGGGCGGATGGAGAGGAACAGCTCCTCTGCCTTCTTCAACTCGTCCGGCTTCTGGCTATCCGGCTTGAAGCCCAGGTATTGCAGGGCGGCCGGCAGCATTTCGGTCGGCGAGTCGAGGAAGGAGACACCGCACTCCTTCAACTTGGCCATGTTCTCCGGCTTGAACACCAGATCCCAGGAGTTGACCGGCGCATCGGCACCCAGCACGGCCTTCACCTTCTCGGCGTTGTAGGCGTAGCCAATGGTGCCCCACAGGTAAGGGATGGAGTACTGGTTGCCCGGATCGCTCGGTTCGAGCGCCTTGAGCAGATCGACATCCATATTCTGCCAGTTGGAGAGTTTGGACTTGTCCAGCTTCTGGAAGACGCCTGCCTTGATCTGCTTGGCCAGGAAGGGGTTGGACGGGACGACGATGTCATAACCCGAACTGCCCGCCAGCAACTTGGCTTCCAGCACCTCGTTGCTGTCGAACACGTCGTACACCACCTTGATGCCCGTCTCCTTCTGGAAGTTTTCCAGCGTATCCGGCGCTATGTAGTCGCTCCAGTTGTAGACGTGCAGCACCTTCTCGTCGGCCATCGCCCCGGTACTCATCATGACCAGCGCCACGGAAGCAGCCATCATTCCCTTTTTAAAAGACATAGTCCTTGTCTCCTAAGCAAATTGTATGCGTAAGCCAATCTGCCCGGTTTCAGCCTATTCCTGCAGCTTTGCAGCCGTCAGATCCAGACTGAGCCTGGCCAGTTTGACCAATTCATCCACCTGTTCCTCGGTGATCACCAAGGGGGGCGATATGATCATGGTATCGCCGACAGCCCTCATCACCAAGCCATTGTTAAAACAGAACTCCCGACAGGTCATCCCGGCGTGCAGTTCGGCCGGGAAACGACGTTTCGTCTGTTTGTCCTGGACTATTTCCAGCGCGGCAACCAGGCCTTTACCCCGGGTTTCTCCCACCAGCGGGTGATCGGCAAGCTCGCTCCAGCGGCGCTGCAAATAGGGGCCGATACTATCATGAACGCGCTTAACTATGCTCTCACTTTGCATAAGCTGGATGTTGGCGATGGCCACGGCGCAGGCCACCGGATGACCGGAATAGGTGAAGCCGTGGTTGAACTCACCCCCCTCCTCCACCAGCACCCTGGCGACCCTGTCCCCCACCATCACGGCCCCCATCGGCAGGTAGCCCGAGGTGATGCCCTTGGCCAGGCACATGAGGTCAGGCTTGATGCCGAACCCTTCGCTGGCGAACCAGTGACCGGTGCGTCCAAAACCGCAGATCACCTCGTCGGCGATGAGCAGGATGCCGTACTTGTCACAGATGCGCTGGATCTCGGGCCAGTAGCTGTCGGGCGGAATGATGACGCCGCCGGCCCCCTGGATTGGCTCGCCGATGAAGGCGGCCACCTTGTCCACCCCCAGCTCCAGGATCTTCTCTTCCAGCTGGCGGGCACGGGCCAGGCCGAACTCGTGGGCGCTCATGCCCTCCCCCTCGCCGAAGTGATAGGGCTGATCGATGTGGACTATGCCGGGAATGGGCAGGCCACCCTGGGCGTGCATGCCCTTCATGCCCCCCAGACTGGCGCCCGCCACCGTGGAGCCGTGGTAGGCGTTGTGGCGGCTGATGATCACCTGCTTGTCCGGCTGCCCCTTGCTGGCCCAGTAGTGGCGCACCATGCGCAGCACGGTGTCGTTGCACTCGGAGCCCGAGCCGGTGAAGAAGACGTGATTGAGATGGGAGGGCGTGATCTCGGCCAGCAGGGTCGCCAGTTCGGCGGCGGGAGGATGGCTGGTCTGGAAGAAGAGGTTGTAATAGGGCAGTTGCTGCATCTGTCTGGTGGCGGCATCCACCAGCTCCTGGCGGCCATAACCCAGGTTGACACACCACAGGCCCGCCATCCCGTCCAGGATGCGGCGCCCGTCGGAGTCTTCCAGATAGACCCCCTCGGCCTTGGTGATGATGCGGCTGCCCTTCTTGTTCAGGGCCTGGAAGTCGGTAAAGGGATGCAGGTGGTGGCTGGCATCCAGTTGCTGCCACTCGCGGGTGGTCTGCTTCATTGCTTGCTCCTCGGTTCCTTCGATGTAAGCGATGTTTATTCGTCAATGTCGAGGGCGGCTGGCACTCTCCCGGTCACTGCTACTCACGGGCGGAATGCTGCGTTGCCTGCTCCTCGGTTCCTTCGATTTAAGCGATTTAAGCGATCGTCGTGCCGTCATCCATGGGCTGGCCCACGAGCACGGTGCGGCCGCGAGCGGGCGCCATCGGCCGCCCCTCACGAGCCAGTGCCATCTTGCTTTGAGAGTGACGGGAGGGATCTGCGCCCCTCCCGGGACGGGTCAGACGTTCAGCAGCAGGAATTCCCGTTCCCAGCGGCTGATCACCCCGAAGTAGGTCTCGTACTCCTTGCGCTTGACCGCGACGAAGGCGCGGATGAAGCGCTCCCCCAGCATGTCCTTGATGGGCTCGCACTGCTCCAGATGGCTGAGCGACTCCTCCAGGGAACGGGGCAGGCTGTAGGGCAGGTCATAGGCACTCGCCTTCATCTCCTGCATGGGCTCCAGCTTCTCCAGCATGCCGAGGTAGCCACAGGCCAGGGTGGCGGCCAGCGCCAGATAGGGGTTGGCGTCGGCACCGGCGAAGCGGTTCTCGACCCGACGCGCGCTCGGCTCGGAGAAGGGCACCCGCAGGCCGCAGGTACGGTTTTCCACGCCCCACTGCACGTTGCGCGGCGCGCTCTCGCCGAAGGTGAGGCGGCGGTAGGAGTTGACGTTGGGCGCCAGCAGGGCGGTCACCGCCGGGGTGTACTTCTGCAGGCCGGCGATGAAATGCATGAACTGCTCGGAGTTGCCCCCTTCGCTGGTGCCAAACAGGTTGCGCCCCTCGGCATCTTCCAGGCTCTGGTGGATGTGCATGGCGGAGCCCGGCTCATCGCTCATGGGCTTGGCCATGAAGGTGGCATAGATGCCGTGACGGTGGGCCGCTTCCCGCATGGTGCGCTTGAACAGGAACACCTGGTCGGCGAGATCGATGGCGTCACCGTGCAGGAAGTTGATCTCCATCTGGGCGGCGCCGGACTCGTGGATCAGGGTGTCCACCTCCAGCTCCTGGGCCTCGCAGTAGTCGTACATGTCCTCGAAGATGGGATCGAATTCGTTGACCGCATCTATGCTGAACGACTGGCGAGCCGTTTCGGGGCGGCCGTTGCGGCCCACCGGCGGCGCCAGCGGATAGTCGGGGTCTTCGTTGCGCTTGACCAGATAGAATTCGAGCTCGGGGGCCACCACCGGCTTCCAGCCCTGCTTCTCGTAAAATGACAGGACCCGGCGCAGCACGGAGCGCGGCGCTATGTCGATCAGCTTGCCATTGATGTCGAAACAGTCGTGAATCACCTGAGCCGTGGGCTCCAGTGCCCAGGGCACGAAACGAATGGTGTTGGGATCGGGATAGAGCTGCATGTCCCGCTCCAGCGGGTCGATCATGCTGTCGTCATCCGGGTACTCGCCGGTCACCGTCTGGGTGAAGATGACCTCGGGCAGCCGCATGCCCCCTTCGCGCAGAAACTTGTTGGCTGGAATGATCTTGCCTCGGGCATTGCCGGTGAAATCCGGGAACAGGCACTCCACTTCCGTGATGCGATTGCTCTCCATCCAGCCCTTGATACTGTCCATGTTAAACCCCGACTCTACGGTTGTCATTGGCAAGGGTGTCTAATATAAGGAACACCCTTGTTAAGAAAATGTAATCGACCTCACCATAAAAGCCCGTGATAAAGGCCTTTGTCAAGCAGTGGTGTTTAAAAAACTATAAACAACGGCCGATATAATGACCAGCGCGGCACCAAATACTAAACACTCTGTGCCACGATCAGCCCACTGCAAGCCCGATGCCAAGGCTGGACAGAACCTGCTCGATACTCAGTCAGCCCCTGTCGGAGCGGGCCCATTTCTTTGCAAGGGCGCACAATCCTTATCCAATTCTCTTTGCATACCTGCATTTTTTTGGTACAAGGCCCGCCCTGATTTGCACTCTCCTGCATGGATTTGGTGCAAATCGGACTACAGGGGCTTGGTCTGCGGGCCGACAGCCCCCATAAATGGGAAAAATTGGGAAACTGACTGGTAGCAAACCCTATGTGTGATTTCATGACTGAAGACCAACTGGCCTTTTACAAGGGTCAGATCGAGCGACAAATCCTCGAGCTCGAAGAGCGTCTCAACTCCCAAGCCAGCCAGGCCATCGCCACCGATACCAACGAGATGGCCGATGAAATTGATCGTGCCAGCATCGAGGAGGCCCGCCGTCTGGAGCTGAACCGCATCGAGCACGACAAGCTGCATCTGCGCAAGCTGAAAGGGGCGTTGAAACGCATCAATGAAGGAGACTTTGGCTACTGCGAATCCTGCGGTGACGAGATCTCCCTCAAGCGGCTGCAGGCTCGTCCTGAGTCCCGCTTCTGCGTCGAGTGCCAGAGCACCAAGGAATTCAACGACACCCACGTGTTCCGCCGCGTCGCCTGATGCGCCAGTGAACCGTCACCCCCTTGTCGCACCGGGCCGCAGGCAAGGCAGTGCGCAGGCACCGGCGTCCGTATAGACAGACGAGCATGCCGGGCTGCACATGAACCTTGTTTGCGGCTTCACAGCAAGAGCGTGACAACTTCTGTTAGACTCCGGGCAAGTCCCGGACTCTACAGGAGATCAGAGCGTGAAATGGCTCATCAAGCTGTGTTTGTGCCTGCCGCTGCTGGCACAGGCGCAGACTCTCACCGTCAAGGTCCCCAGCCGACCGATCAATGACCTCGACAGCGAATACCAGCTCAAGCTGCTGGAGCTGGCACTCGACCGTGCCGGACAGCCCTACAAGCTGGAACGGGTCGACCTCAATCTCAATCAGTTCACCCTGCAGCAGGAGCTGCGCAAGGGCAAAACCATCAATGTGTTCTGGATGGGTACCTCCAGCGCCCTCGAATCCGCCCTGATCCCCGTCACCATTCCGCTGTTCCGCGGTCTGGAAGGGCTGCGGCTGTCGTTCATTCACGGCGATGCCCAAGAGAAGTTCAACCAGGTCAACACCCTGGCGGATCTCAAGCAGCTGAAGGCGGCCCAGGGGGTCGGCTGGGCCGACAACAAGATCCTGGAGCAGGCGGGCATAGCGACCTACGCGGGGCGCTACAGCAACCTGTTCCGTCTCATCAACGACGGCGACAAGCTCGACTTCTTCCCCCGTGGTCTGGTGGAGATCTTCGCGGAACGCCGTGAGCTGGCGGCCCAGTACCCCAATCTCGCCATAGAGCAGCACCTGCTTATCCGCTACCCCTTCGCCGAGTTCTTCTTCGTCAGCCCAGAGTCTCCCAAGCTGGCCAGGGCGATCCAGACAGGACTGGAGCGGGCCTATGCCGACGGCAGCTTCATGAAGTTCTTCCACGAGAATCCCAGGGTGCGCGAGGCCCTGGCCAGCGCGAACCTGGAGCAGCGAGTCACCATCTCCCTGCCCAACCCGGACATGACCCCCTTGCTCAGGAGCATTCCAGCCCAATATTGGGATTATCCCCCCAGGCAGTAATGCCGGGATTCCGGAACCCTATTTGTTGGGACTATCCGCCCAGACAAGGACAATAACGCCGGGATTCCGGGGCCCTATTTGTTGGGATTATCCCCCCAGGCAGTAATGCCGGGACTCCGACGCACTGGCGTTGGGACTTGCCACCGCGACAAAGGGTGTTGGTCCCTGACCGCAGGCTCGCAGGGAATAAGCGGGCCGGTTTCAACCGCAGCACCAGGGAGGTGCCATGAAACGACTCGACGACTGGTTCAGCGACTACGGCCAGAGCCACCAGCACCCGGTCAATGTGGCCATCCACAAGGTGGCGGTGCCCGGCATCTACCTCTGTACCCTGGCCCTGCTCTGGGGCCTGCCAGCAGGCCCGCTGCCGCCGTCCCTCAACTGGGCGGCGCTGGTTGCCATTCCGGTGCTGGCCTTCTACCTGCAGCTGTCGTTTGCCCTGTTCGTGGGAATGGCGATCCTGACCGCGCTGGGACTGGCCTTCTGCCACAGCTGGCAAGGCCCCTTGCTGTGGCCGGCCCTGTGCGGCTTCGCACTGCTCTGGGTAGCCCAGTTCGTCGGCCACCGGATAGAGGGGAAGCGCCCCTCCTTCCTCGCCGACCTGCAATTTCTGCTGGTAGGCCCCGCCTGGGTGCTGGCCAGCCTCTATCGTCGCTTGGGCATCCCCTACCGAGGGAAACCAAAGGAGAAACCATGACACACCCTTCCCCCCTCACCCTCACCCTGCCTCTGCTGCTGGGCATGCTGTTTGCCGGTCCGGCGCTGGCCGACAAGGCCGACCCCGTCGGCGAGGTGAGCACCGCCTTCAAGCTGGTCGGCCCCAATCACAAGATCCTGGTGGAGGCGTTCGACGACCCGAAAATCGCCGGCGTCGCCTGCTATCTGGCGCGCCCCAAGACAGGGGGCGTCAAGGGTGGCCTCGGGCTGGCGGAAGATCCCTCCCACGCCTCACTGTCTTGCCACCAGATAGGCCCCATCACCCTGCCCGCCAAGCTCAAAGCCGGGGAAGAGGTGTTCGACGTCAGCACCTCGCTGGTGTTCAAGGAGCAGAAGGTGGTGCGTTTTTACGACGAGAAGCGCAATGCCCTTGTCTATCTGACTTACAGCACCAAGTTGGTGGATGGTTCGTACAAGAGTGCAGTGAGCGCCGTTCCCATCATGCCGTGGGGCTGAATCCCCACCATTTATCCCGTGATGACGGTCACTATTTGTTGTAATTTAACCACATCATTATCTGCGGAGAGCGCCCCATGAGAGTCGCCGTTTTCAGTACCAAGAGCTACGACAAGGAACACTTCAATCAGGCCAACAGCCAGTACGGCTTCGAGCTGGAGTTCTTCGACGTGCGGCTGGAGGCCAAGACAGCCCGCCTCGCCCATCACTTCCCCGTGGTCTGCCTGTTCGTCAACGATGACGCCGACCGGGAGGTGCTGACCGAGCTGGCCGCCAATGGCACCAGGGTCATCGCCCTGCGCTGCGCCGGTTACAACAACGTGGATCTGGTGGCCGCCAAGGAGCTGGGCCTGAAAGTGGTGCGGGTGCCCGCCTACTCCCCCGAGGCCGTCGCCGAGCACGCGGTGGGCCTGATGATGACCCTCAACCGCCGCATTCATAAGGCCTACCAGCGTACCCGCGACGCCAACTTCTCCCTGGAGGGGCTGGTCGGCTTCAACATGCATGGCCGCACCGCCGGCATCATAGGTACCGGCAAGATCGGTATCGCCACCCTGCGCATCCTCAAGGGCTTCGGCATGCGCCTGCTGGTGAGCGACCCCTACCCGAACCAGGCGGCCATCGATCTGGGGGCCGAGTACGTGGACATCGACACCCTGCTGCGCCAGTCCGACGTCATCAGCCTGCACTGCCCCCTGTTCAAGGAGAACTACCACCTGCTGAACAAGGAGGCCTTCGCCAAGATGAAGGACGGGGTGATGATCATCAACACCAGCCGGGGCGGCCTGCTCGACTCCAACGCCGCCATCGAGGCCCTCAAGACTTCCCGCATCGGCGCCCTGGGGCTGGACGTCTACGAGGAGGAGGAAGATCTCTTCTTCGAGGACAAGTCCAACGAGGTGATCACCGACGACGTCTTCCGCCGCCTGTCTGCCTGCCACAACGTGCTGTTCACCGGTCACCAGGCCTTCCTGACCCGGGAGGCGCTGCACGCCATCGCCGACACCACCCTCGGCAACATCCAGGCCATCGAGAGCCAGGGCCGCAGCGACAACGAGGTGGAGTAACCCCTCCTCCGCAGCGATGAAGGACAGAGGGCGCCACGCCCTCTGTTTCCTGTGCCGGCAGGCGCCCCGCTCCTCCTGTTGCCCCCCGCGAGCGCAATAACCATGGCGCCGGGTTGTGAGACTCGGCGCCTTCGGGTAGGCTACCAGCCCTTTTTTGTACAGGAGTCTGGCAAGCATGTTCATCGGATTTGCTCACTGTACCTCCGACTGTGCGTCGGGTTGTAAGACCCGGCACCTTCGAGTAGGCCAGTCCTCCTTTCTTACTCTGGAGTCTGGCACCCATGTTTATCGGATTTGATTACGGTACCTCCAACTGTGCCGTCGCCGTGATGGAACAGGGCAGCCCCAGGCTGCTGACCCTCTCCGGTTCCCACTACCTCCCCTCCACCCTGCACGCCCCGCACCGGGATGCCATCGCCGGCCTGCTGGCCGAACGACTGGCCAGCACCCAGCAGGCGGAGTACCTCAAGCTGCGGGGCCCCGTGGTGACCCGGGCCCAGGCGGTGCGTCGCCAGATGCGCGAAGAGGGGCTCATCGACGAGCTCAGCTTCGGCGGCGCGGCACTGGAGCGCTACCTGGAGGAGCCGGATGACGGTTACTACATCAAGTCGCCGAAATCCTTCCTCGGGGCCTACGGCCTCAAGGCGCCCCAGATAGCCCTGTTCGAGGACATCGTCTGCGCCATGATGCTGCACGTCCGCCACGAGGCGGAGCAGCAGACCGGGGCCCCCGTGCGCCGGGCGGTGATCGGTCGCCCGGTCAACTTCCAGGGGCTGGCCGGGGAGGAGAGCAACCGCCAGGCCATCGCCATCCTGGGTGAGGCGGCCCGCCTCGCCGGCTTCGAGCGGGTGGAGTTTCTCTACGAGCCGGTGGCCGCCGGCTTCGAGTTCGAGGCGCGCCTCACCGAGGATGCCGTGGTGCTGGTGGTGGACATAGGCGGCGGCACCACGGACTGCTCCATGCTGCGCATGGGCCCGAGCCACCGCGACCGGCTGGATCGCAGCGGCGATCTGCTCGGCCACAGCGGCCAGCGCATCGGCGGCAACGACTTCGACATCCGCCTGACGGTGGAGGGCATGATGCCGCTGCTCGGCATGCACGAGACCCTCAAGACCGGCAAGCCGCTGCCCCACCCGCTGTTCTGGGACGCGGCCGCCATCAACGACGTCAGCGCCCAGAGCCGCTTCTACAGCCTGGACACCGCCCGCCAGCTGCAGGATCTGCAGCTCGACAGCCAGCCCGGCAGCAAGCTCTCACGGCTCGCCAGCCTGCGGGCCCACAAGCTGAGCCACCAGCTGGTGTGGCGCGCCGAGCAGGGCAAGATCGCCCTGTCCGACCACGAGCTCAATCACCAGACCCTGAACGAGCTGGAGAAAGGGCTGGAGGCGGAACTCACGCGCCCTCAGCTGGCCAGTGCCTCGGCCCCCCTGCTGGAGAAGATCGGCGAGCTGATGGACGAGGCGATCGCCGCCGCCGGCGTGGCGCCGGATCGGATCTTCGTCACCGGCGGCAGCGCCCGCTCCCCCCTCATCAAGGCCTTCATTCGCCAGAAGCTGCCCGCAGTGCCTCTGGAGGGAGGCGATGACTTCGGCTCCGTGGCCTCGGGCCTAGCCCGTTACGCCGAGCGGCTGTTTGCCGGCTGAGCCCCGACACGCCAAAGGCTGCCCACAGCATCCCCTCTGGAAGGAGGGGTGACTTCAGTTCCGTCGTCTCGGGGCTCGTCCGTTACGCCGAGCGGTTGTTCGCCGATGCATAAGCCGGTTTACCGATAGACAAGCAAAAGGGGTCAGATGGTGACCCCTTTTGCGTGCAATCCGACTCGCCCGGGGCGGGTGTTGCCATTTGCCGACACCCCCTCTTCCCCCGGGGCGACAGAAGCGGTCGGGCACCTCCCCCCTCGCCCTGCCGCCCAGGCCCGGGGACGGGTATGCTTGTCATACCCACCACCGGAGCCCCTTCAATGCCCAGATTTCTGCTACTGCTGCTCGCCCTGCTCCTGCTCAGTGCCTGCAGCAGTACTCCCCGCTTCGCCTCGCAAGATCTGCAGCACCACCACTGGGTGCTCGACAAGCTGGATGGCCAGGCCATCCCCAGCAGCCGCGTCAATCCCCCCGACATCGAGATAGGGGAGCACTTCACCGTCAACGGCATCGCCGGGTGCAACCGCTACTTCGGCCAGGGCCATCTCGAGGATGACAGGCTCTGGGTCACCAGCCTCGGCAGCACGGCCATGGCCTGCCCGCCCAGGCTCGATCAGATCGAGCAGGCGGTGCTCGCCACCCTGATGGAGGGCGCGACCCTGAGCGGCACGCCACAGACCCTGATCCTGACCGGAAAACGGCACCGTTTGGAATACAGACTGCGAGACTGGGTGTACTAGGGCTCACAAAACCACTCGCCGACAGGAACAACTGGCCCAGCTGTGGCACAATATGAGGCACTGTTCGCAATGGAGGCTGCCTCAGCCATGTCGATGGATCGCCTGTTTGGCAAGATCAAACAACTGCCCACAATCCCGCAGCTGCTGCACGAGCTGATGCAGAGTTTCAACGATGAGAATGCCCGCATCGACGAGATCGCGGCCAAGATCGCCATGGACCAGGTGATCAGCGTCAAGGTGCTGCGGATGGCCAACTCCGCCGCCCTGCGCCGGGGCAACGAGGTGACCTCCATCGAGCAGGCGGTGATCCGCCTCGGCTTCAACCGCTTGCGCTCCGTGGTGGTCGCCTCCGGCATCATCAGCAGCTTCAAGGCCCCCCCGGGCTTTGACAAGCACCGCTTCTGGACCCAGACCTTCCAGGTCGCCACCATAGCCCGCACCCTGGCCCAGCAGACCAGGGCGGTAGATCCGGAGAGCGCCTTCACCTGCGCCCTCATTCACAACATCGGCGAGCTGCTGATCCAGAGCACCTTGCCGGAGGAGGCCGGGCTCATCAACCTGGCCATCGAGAAGGGGAGCAGCCGGGTCGAGGCCCAGCGGGAGATGCTGGGGTACGACTATGCCCAGCTCGGCGCCGAGCTGGCGAAACGCTGGAATCTGTCGGCCTCCTTCGTCAATGCCATCGCCCAGCAACTGGATCCCCTCTCCCACGAGCCCGTCAGCAAGGAGGCTGTGCTGATCCGGCTCTCCGTCTTCGTCTCCTTCGCTTGGCACGCCGGGGTACCGGCCCAGACCATCATAGCGCGCTTCCCCAAGCCGCTGGCCGACCAGCTCGGGCTGGATCCCGCCACCCTGGCGGATCAGCTGGAGCAACTCCACGAGCAGGGCAATGCCCTCGCCGACCTCCTGACCCAGTAGCCTCTGGCCACCCTCTGATGCAGTAGATACCATGACCCATCCCTTCCTGTTTCATCCCCAGGTGGCACCCTGGTTCAAAGAGAGTGCCGATACCCTGTTGCTCACCCTGTTCAGCGAGCTGGACGCCCCCATCCGCGAGGTGTGGCTGCGTCACGAGCCGGACAACGAGGAGTACCTGGTGGCCATGCGCCCGGTCTCGACCCGGGACAGGCTGCAGGTCTGGCAGGTCGAGCTGCCGCTGGCCAGGGGGCAGGAGATCCACCTCTACTGCTTCAAGTGCCTCACTGACCAGGAGCAGTGGTGGCTGCACGGGGCGGGCGTCAGCGCCGCCATGCCGCCGCGGGAGCAGCATTTTCGCTTCAACAGCCATCACCAGCCGCCGGCCTGGGTACAGGATCAGGTGTTCTACCAGATCTTCCCCGACCGCTTCTGCAACGGCGATCCCTCGCTGAGCGTCAGGCATCACGAGTACGAGTACCGCGGCAAGGCGGTCATCAGCAAGGCCTGGGGGGAACCGGTCAGTCGCCACGAGGAGGGCCACGGCGCGTGCGAGTTCTACGGCGGGGATCTGGCGGGGATAGACGCCAAGCTGCACTACCTGCAATCCCTGGGCGTAACGGCGCTCTACCTCAACCCCATCTTCGATTCGCCGAGCAACCACAAGTACGACACCCAGGACTACTTCAAGGTGGATGTCCACCTCGGCACCAATGCCCAGTTTGCCGAGCTGACCCGCAACCTGCACCAGCGCGGCATGAAGATCATCCTGGACGCCGTGGTCAACCACACCTCAACCGACCACCCCTGGTTCTGCCCGCCGCTGGGGGCCCAGAGCAACCCGGACTCCCCCTGGCGCAGCTTCTACACCTTCGATCAGGAGGGGGATTATGTCAGCTGGAAGGGCATTCGCAGCCTGCCCAAGCTGGACTTCTCCAGCGAGCAGGTGCAAGACGCGGTATATCGGGCAGACAACGCCATTCTGCGCTACTGGATGCGGGCCCCCTACCAGATCGATGGCTGGCGCTTCGACGTCATCCACATGCTGGGGGAGCGGGGCTCGGCCATGGGCAACAGCGGCCATGTGCGCGCCATTCGCGGTGCGGTGAAGCAGGAGAACCCGGACGCCTACGTGCTCGGCGAGCACTTCTTCGAGGCGAGTCAGTGGCTGCAGGGGGATCAGGAGGACGGCGCCATGAACTACTACGGCTTCGCCCACCCCATACGCGCCTTCCTGGCGGGACAGGACATCGCCTATCACCCCATCCGGATCAGCGCCGAGGAGCTGGACAGGTGGCTCAAGCTGGCCCGGGCCCATATCCCCTTCAAGAACCAGCTGGCCCAGTTCAACCTGCTGGACAGCCACGACACCGCCCGCTTCCTGCACCTGCTGGGGGAGGACAAGCAGCGGATGCGGCTCGCCGCCACCCTGCTCATCACCTATATCGGCGTGCCCTCCATCTACTACGGCGACGAGGTGGGACTCTCCGGCGGCAACGATCCGGACTGCCGTCGCTGCTTCCCCTGGGACACCACAGACTGGGATCATGTGCTGCACGATCACTACCGCCGCCTGATCCAGCTGCGCCGCCAGCGTCCGGCCCTGCGCCGGGGAGACATCCAGACCCTCTACGCCGGCCCTCACAGCTATGTGTTCGCCCGCACCCTGCAAAGCGATCAGGTGGTAGTGGCCTGCAACCGCCACCCCACAGAGCCGCGCACCATCAGCCTGCCCCTGTGGCAGACCGCCAGCCCCGCCAGCCGCTTCACCGACGCCTTCAACGGCGACAAGTTCGAGGTGGTGCAAGGGGAGGTGCAGCTCACCATACCGGCCAACTCGGCCAGGGTGCTGCTGTCGAGCTGACCGAGAGAGACTATCAAATAAATGGCGGGCTCTGTCCCGCCATTATTCCCGGCAGTTATAAATTCCCTACCAGTAAAATTAAAATGATTTACTGCCGTCATCCTGACGACCCTCATCACCCTTAAGCCTTTAATCAGGCATCACTGAACACCTCGACATGATCATAGGTGATACCATGAGCCGTCATTGTCTCAAATATTTCTTTATAGAAACTTGAAGCAATTACCAGGTTACTGACATGCTTATTTCTAATCGTCTCGAAATAACTCACCTTGAGATTCACACCAGGTAAGGTGCGATCGACTTTATTCTTGTCACCATCGACAACAATGATATTTGTGCTGTCCAAAATCTCTTTCTCAACCCCGTTCAGCAGAATAACTGACGCAGAACCAGCTCCCCACCAAACGACGCTATCTACTTTTCTGAGAAAATCATTTACTCTATTGCGAGATGCATCGCACCGCTGCTTGAATACTGAGAGACTATCGATATAACTGGCTTTATCAAAGACCATTTCAATTTCATTGTGATGTGTATTTTCAGCCTTGACAAAAACAACCCTTAAACTGTCATTCTCAACACGGTGATATATTATTTTAAGTTTATTATCACGGGCCAGGACTTGCATGAAGTAGATGTTGTAGTAGAAGAGGTGTTGTACATGGAAACCGCCGAAATCAGGGACCTCAATGACGATCCTTCCGGTATCATTCAACGTTTCGGACATCAATTTAAAGATGGAGAAAGGATCTTCAAAATGCTCAAACACATGCATAAGATAGTAACCATCTACCTTGTCCTGAACATGGCTAGCATTAAAATAACCCTTTATAACGTTAAGTCCCAAGCCCTTCGCAGTATCGGCTTGGGGACCGGGCTCAATTCCTGTTACATTGGAGAAACCGCTCTCGCTCAGTTTTTTCAACAAGTAGCCTTCTGAACAGCCAATCTCCAATATCTTTTCATCTTTGCTAAAGTGACTTGTGATGGTATCAATCATGCCGTCATATTTAGAGGCGCCGATATTATTCAGCGGAGAAATATATAAATAGTTATCATATATTTCCGTTAGTTCCTCCGATGATAATTTCTTGGATGCAAACCCCACCAGACAATCCTTGCAAGCACTGACCTGCAATTCCGATACCTTTACCGGAAAATCACCAGAGTATGCAGATAAAACGGCTGGCATCTTGCGTTCAAGGAAAACCAATGTGTTATCACTGTGACAATATGGACATCTCATGATCCTCTCCTAAAGATATGATCAGGATTGATGAAACAAGGTTGAACGATCGCGATATCTCCATCACATCATGCAACGAAGCACCTATTCTCAACGACGACTACGCCTGCGCAGAACCCCTGCATCGATAAGCTTTCTCGCCAAGGGCTCGACCCGCCAAAACGGTACATTGATGATCTCGGCAATCTCAAACAGGCTCAGATGGCCATCGCTGTACGCCAGCAAGTTCATCATATCCCTCACCTGCTCGCCGGAATCACGTGTAGATAGATTCGGATAGAGGCCACGTCGCCCCAGCTGGGGCTCACCCAATACGGCAGCCTCACAGCATTCATCCAACTCCAGACATTCGATCGCCCTCCTCAGCGCCAGGAAGCTATCCGCCAGACCCTGTGGCGTGACCAGGGTAAGGTCATCCAACGAGGTATGATATTCGGCATAACAACCGTATTTGCTGCGCATCATGGTGGTGACTGGCAGGTCTATTCCAGGAGCACATAGCTGACGTTCGTTGGAGCCCCGGTCAAGATAGCTATACGCCATATAATCAGGAGCAATATGACCCAGCACATGACGTCCAATACGATCGGCTAAAGAATTACCCTGCCTGGACGGTAAGAAAGAGTAACACCTCTCGTCCCCCATGCAGGTCAGATTAAAACCGGCCAACGTATGAGATTTGAGGTGCTCCAGATGACGAGAGAGATAAACGATAGCCCCGATTGTCTCTGGAACAAGCATCAATCGATAGCTATAGCGTCGCTTGGGCAAGGAGGAAAGCCAGGCCATCAAAAACACCCCGACGCCTGGGCCGGACAACTCGTTGTTGGCCATGGAAGGATGGCAAACATAGCTGGATAACAAGATCTCCTGCTTACTCTCCCCTGGTAACACCCACTCGGCATAAGTCAGTGAGCCCGGTTGCAAGCTGGTATCTATCACAACCTCATAATTTCCTTCCGGTAACGCTTCCCGCACATTATGGGGTAAACAAAATCCCCAACGGCGCTGGTAATAAGACGTGACATAGGGGATGGCGTCCGGTAACTCAGGTAAGGAGTGCAAGTGTAGTTGTAATTCTGCTAAGGGGAGAGTGCGGCGTACCGGTTCTGAGTAGCCCACCAAGTGTAAGTTACTCTCCTTGAAATCAACCACCCTGTGTCCATCCGGACCTACGATATAAGCCTCTCTGACATTCCACTCATCCGGTACAGTCCAATCAAAAAATGTGCTTCCGCTGGCAACTTCATGGATCTGTAATTCAGGTAAACAATGTTCGCGAAACAGGGTCAATGTTTTTCTTACACCATCGCCTGTCAAGCTGCGATTGAGTGGGAATAGCAGGGCCAACAAGCGATGTAATTGTTCACCAAGTTGAGTCTGATCGTCCCAATCCGTGGGCAGATAACCAATATTATTTTCAGTTATCATATGGTCTCCTCAATCAACTCAACAATATGTCCCAAAGGACTGAGAAAAAACTGGACATGAGACCCACCAAAAGCGATAGCCGGCTGACTGGGTCCAAGAGGAAGATGACGTTGTTCACGCAGTCTGGTGGCGCTTTCCTGCAGACTGGGCACTCGATAGGCGAGATGGTTGATGACATTGCGCCGAGTCTTGAGCACCTGGGCCACAGGGCTGTCCTCTCCGGCGGGTGCGACCAGTTCGTAGCACAACCCATGCTTATCGTGCACAAACTGCACCCAGACCCGTTGCAGCGGATCTTCAACCGCCACAGAGAATCGGCTCAACCCCAGTACATCTCGGCAATAGGCCTCACCAGTGGCCAGGTCCGGCACCACCAGTCCAATGTGATCAAATCGCATGGGAATCCCCTCCCGCCCGGATCAGGGCGTATGGCGCCACCGCCAGCAACTTGCTGGCGGCCTGGATAAAGTCACGGCACGATACCGCCCAGACCGGTACCCGCTGGCACAGCGCCTGGCGCCAGGCACCCCGCTCCTGCAGCAGAACCACCAGCCTGGAGAGGTCGATCTCGCTTGCCAGCGTCAGATCCCGCACATAGTAATCCGCCTGCCACTCCCGCACGCGGCCGTCGACGCGTACCTGGCCCGCAAACGCCTTGTAATAGCGGTAGGAGACGGCCAGCCGTTGCTCCACATAGTGGGTGAAGGTAATACGGTCAGGGTGGCAACCCAGCCCCAGCAACCAGCCGTCCTGCTCCGCCAGCCAGCCGAACGGGCTCTCCTGACCGAAGCAGTCGTGACACTCCCTGGCTACCAGCGCTGGCCCCTGCGGGCCGCTGATCGCCATGCTGAAGACGGGATCCAGCGTACGCACCACCCCTTCGCGCTGGCGGAACAGCTCCGTCATCAACCCCACCTTGCTCGGGGTCTGCGCAGGATCGAAACACTCGTCCGCCATCGGGCTGTAACTGAAGGTCGGCACCAACAGGTGTCCGCCCAGCCATTGCTCGAGGCATGTCCAGAAGGCCGCGATGCCTGCGGCGTTTCCCATGCCTGCAAACTGGGCCACCACCATGGCATCCGAGTGCACCATCAGGGCGCCACCTCTGGGGATCCCAAGCTCGGTCAGCGCCTGCTCGAGTGCCTGGTTCACACTGCAACCCCTTTGCTCTGTAGGGCTTGCTGGATGTCGGTCAGACTCTTCAGCTCAGCCAGCTCGTTCGGTTCGAAACGCACGGCATAGTGTTGCTCGACCAGCAACAGCAGGTTGAAGTGGCCCAAAGAATCCCACTCGGGAAAACAGCCCAGGGCAGAATGTTCGTTGACGCTGGCCTGGGGGAACTGCTGGCGTGCCAGCGCGATAAGGTCATTCATTGGCATAGAACTCCAGAAACGGGAGAGAAAGAGAGCAGAGATCCAGACTGAGGAACACCTCGTCCGCCAGCGGCAGCAACCTCGCTGGAGTGGTTATCGGCCGGGTTGGCAGGCTCGCCAGAAAATCCTGTGCCGGCTGGTTTCGTGTCTTGGCAACCAGGCTGATGACCAGCTCGGTCCTACCTTGCGCTCGCAGCCGGTTTGCCAGATGTGTCAGCAGCCAGTATTCAAAGCCGCGCCCTAGCACCCGGCAGCTGATGGCCAGGGTATCCAGCAGCGCCCTCCCCTCGTCGAGCGGGCGCACCACCAGCAGGGCCGTGATGCCGTGATCGGCGAACCTGTCTTGCAGGCTGGCCAGCCAGACCTCGCCACCCTCGGCGGCCAGCCGGGCCAGCTCCGCCGCCTGATAGCGGCGGCCGGAGAGGTTGAACTGATTGGTCTTCTGGCTGAGCTGTTCGGCTCGCAACTGGTTGCCCGGGGAGAGCGGCTGCCAGTCGGCCTGCAGCGCCAATTGCCGCAGGAAGGTGTGCTCGTCGCCCAGTTGCCGGCGCACCGCCTCAGCCTCGGCCTGGGCCTGATAGGAGTGCTGCCGCAGGCCGTCATCCCGGCTCTGGTGACGACTGCACAGCTCCGGCAGCGTCATCAATGCATCCGGCCACTCCCAGATTTCGGCAGGGGGAGTGACCACCATCACCTCGGGACAATTCGCCCGGACTTCAGCACGCTCCAGTTCGCTGTCGTCCCAGAATACCAGGCTGTCCAGCCCGACATTGAGGCGTGCGGCCAGCCGCCGCAGCCCCTGAGATTTGGGCTCCCAGCCGATTTCGGCGGCGGCGATCTGCGCACGCGTCAGCACCATGCCCGGATGTTCGTCAAACAACAGCCACACATCGTCCGCCAGATTCTTGGAACAGAGTGCCAGCACTATGCCCTGCCCGTGCCAATGACTGGCCGCCTGCTGGAAGGCCTGGTAGAGCCGGCCCATCCCGTCCTGTCCCAGCAGGACGCCGCCGACACCGTCTTCGCCGACCACACCGCCCCACAGGGTATTGTCGCAGTCGAGCACCAGCACCTTGTGGGCGGGTTGCTGCAACCGCTGCAGCAAGGGGACAATCCACTGCGCCAGGCTGGCCAGACCGGCCATGGAGAAGGGGCAGGACATCAAATAGAGGTTGCGCCGATCGAAGCAGTGCTGGCGGCCATGCTGTTGCAGCCAGAGCGGCAAGTGCAGGTCGTCAAGGCCGGGTTGCTGCTGGCGCAGGCGGGCCATCTGCAGCTCAAATGCACTGGCCAGCTCGGCGAGCGCGACAGGGGCTGGACCATAGACCGAGAGGGGCGCGTGACTGCAGGCACCGACCAACAGATGATCCTGCGGGCGGCGCTGCAGATGCTGCTGCAGGGGCTGGCAGAGCACATCGACGAAGGCGGCTACGGCCAACTGCTGCTCATCCTGCGTCAGATGACCCCATGCCTGCAGGGTCCGGGCAGACACTATATCTTCCCACAGCCAGATGATGATGTGAGTCTGGGCCGCAGCATCGGCAGGCTGATTCATCAGAGACTGCAACCACTGACCATGGGGGGTCACTTGAACCTCGCCATATTCAGCCAGAGGTCGCCAGGCAAGGTTGCCCGGCATCAAGAACGAACTGCCACTGAGATGAAGCATGGTCATGACCTTCCCCACTGTATTACCGGAACCATCCCGGCGACCGACAAATGGGATGATCGTGTTTGATCTTCATGAAAAACAAAAGCTTTTTCAGCTGTCTTCAGTAGTTGATGCTGACGTAGGGGACTTCCGGCACATTCCACGCCTGCTTGAGGTAGACGGTCAGCACGAAGAAGAAGTTGGCCAGCAGGTTGGCGAAGCGATAGAGGATGGGGTCGAAGCGCACTCCGCTCTCTTCGAGGCGCACCAGCAGGCGCACCACCTTCTTGCTGCCGCAGCGGCACAGGTGCAGGGTGGGAATGGGCTGGGGCCCCTGGGGCAGCACGAAACCGGTCACCCGGCCGCGGCTCGCCTCGTTGTAGTGATCGTAACGCCCCTTCAGCCAGTCCAGATCCTCCTCGAAGATCCCGAGCCTGCCGCGCACCGAGCCGTTGAGGTTGTAGATGAGTCGCTGCAGCGCCGCGAGATCCGCCAGCACGGGCCGGGTATCCTCATCCGGCACCAGATGAGAGAGCACGGCCCCCACCTGGCAGCAGAGCTCGTCGGTGGCGATCTCGTAGTCGCACTGGAACTGGGTCTCGAAGATGAAGGGGTAGCAGAGCTCGCGCTTGTCTCTTGGCTTCTTGGGGTTCATGGCATCGTCTGGCTGGAGAAAAGGGCAGTTTGCCAGCCCGGGCCCGGGCTGGCAAACGCCGCATCAGAGGGGTGACGAACCGGGATCAGGTGGTCGCCATCTGCTGGCCGAGCAGCCTCATGGCCTCCAGCATCCGCTGGTTGAAGCCCATGAAACCGGCGCCCTCGGCCCCCTCGCTCTGGCCTCGCGCCGCCAGCACCGCAGGGGCCAAGGCCTGCTGCTGGACAGGGGGCAACAGGGCATCGGCCTGCTGCTGCAGCTGGCTCAGCTTCGGCAGGTAGTCCGCCAGCGGCTTGAGCCCCTCCTGCAGCGAATGGGCCCCCTGATAGGTCTGGCTCAAGCGGGCCGACTGCTTGAGCTTGAGGGAGTAGGCGGCCAACTGGCTGTCGTCCAGTTGCAGCCCATCCAGCCTGTCGGCCAGGGTCTTGCCCTCCCCGCTGCCGAAGAACTGGCCGGCCAGCTCGTCCAGCCCCTTGACCAGCTTGCCGATGGCCTCCATCTCGCCACTGTCGAGATCCCCCTCCAGGGAGAAGTCGAAGCTCTGGCTCGACTTGAGGCTGAACTGGCTGCCGCTCCCGTCGTTACGGGACTTGAACTGCCAGCTGTCGCTGAACCTCAGCATCACCTTGTCCCCGTCCCGGGTCTCGATCTCGAGGAAGGCCTGCTGCCGGCTGGCCATCTTGGCCGCCCCGAGATCCGTGGTCGAGACCTCGCCGAAGAACTCTTGTTCGAAGGACTCCAGCCCCTCCTGGATCAGCTTGTAGCTCTGATCCATGCCGGTCTTGATGTCCTCGTTGTCCGCCCAGTCCCCGAGCTGCTTTCTGGCGTCGCCGAAGCCCATGTCCACGCCCTTGCGGGCCTGCTCCATCATCTTGGCCAGATCCTCATCCGACTTGCCGTCGGCACGGGCCGCCCCCAGCCGTCCGGTGACAAACTGCAGCACGTTGTCCGCCACCGTCTCGTAATCGAACAGGGTCTCTGGGGTGATCGCCTCTGGCGGATCCAGCTTGAACTCCTGACTCTTGGGGGCCTGATAGTGCTGGCCATTGATCTCCAGCGCGAATTGCAGCGCCTGCTGGATCAGCACCTGGGCCCACTTCGGGGGCTTGTTCAGGGAGACCTCATCCCCCTTGTCCGCCGTTTTCGACTCTGCCTGTTGAGGCGATTTGGGAGCAATGCCCACTCCCTTGGGTTGGGCTGCGCCCATGCCATCGATCTGCATCATCACTCTCCCGCCATACTGGTGGATCGGTTATCGGCCCGACTGACCACTTCTTGACCACAAAAAACTTGGACAATCCGCGACGGCCTTTTAAAATCCCCACCCTTTGGTTGGCTGCGGCCTTCCCCCGGTTTCTGCCCGGCCCTGCCGGTGTGCATCTGAGGTATCTATGACCCAATCCCAGCGGACCCCCGCCGACTACCAGACCCAGCTCGACGAGAAGCGCGATCGCCTCACCCAGCTGTTCGCCGACTTCAATCCGCCCGCGCTTGAGGTCCATGCCTCCCCCGCCGAGCACTACCGGATGCGCGCCGAGTTCCGCATCTGGCACGAGGGGGATGACCTCTTCCACTGCATGTATGCCCAGGCTACCAAGGAGATCATCCGGGTCGACAGCTTCCCCACCGCCAGCCTGCTCATCAACCGGCTGATGCCGGTGCTGCTGGCAGGGCTGCGCCCGCACCCTGTGCTGCGCCGCAAGCTGTTCCAGATAGACTATCTCTCCACCCAATCCGGCCAGCTCTGCGTCAGCCTGCTCTACCACCGCAAGCTGGAGGCGGAGTGGCAGCAGGCCGCAGAGGCACTGCAAGCCGATCTGCGGGCCCAGGGGTTCGATCTGCAACTGATTGGCCGCGCCCACAAGCAGAAGATCTGCCTGGGGGAGGAGTTCGTCATCGAGCGGCTCAAGGTGCAGGGGCGCGAGCTGGTCTACAAGCAGGTGGAGAACAGCTTCACCCAGCCCAACGCCGCCATCAACGAGCAGATGCTGGGCTGGGCGCTGGACGTGACCCGCGACAGCGAGGGTGACCTGCTGGAGCTCTACTGCGGCAACGGCAACTTCTCCATCGCCCTGGCCCAGAACTTCCGCAAGGTGCTGGCCACCGAGATCGCCAAGCCGAGCGTGGATTCCGCCCAGTACAACATCGCCGCCAACGGCGTCGACAACCTGATCATCCTGCGCATGTCGGCGGAGGAGTTCACCATGGCGATGCGCGGCGAGCGGGAGTTCAACCGCCTCAAGGGGGTCGATCTGGGTGCCTACCAGTGCAACACCATCTTCGTCGACCCGCCCCGTGCCGGTCTCGACGACGCCACAGTCCGGCTAGTGCAGGAGTACGACAACATCCTCTACATCTCCTGCAACCCCGAGACCCTGCAGGCCAACATGGCGGTCCTCGGCGAGACCCATGAGCTGGCCCGCTTCGCCCTGTTCGACCAGTTCCCCTGGACCCACCATATGGAAGCCGGGGCCTACTTGAAGCGCAAGGCAGGCTGATGCCGCAGGGGAGACCGCTTCGCCCTGTCCGAGCCACTTCCCCCTGGACCCACCATATGGAAGCCGGGGTCTATCTGAAGCGCAAGGCAGGCTGATGCCGCAGGGGATACACCGATCCCCGCTCGACAGGCAGAATCAAAACAGGGCCCGCGGGCCCTGTTTTGATTAGTTATCCCGATGCAGAGCGCTGGCGCAGCCGTTATGCTGGCGACACGCGCATTCGCGTCATCGCCGGGGGCCACGCCATCATGCCACGCGTTCTGTTTGTTGAAGATGATCCCGACATAGGCCAGCTCATCAGCAGCTGGCTAGGCCGCCACGACATCGAAGTGCTGCTGGAGACCCGGGGGGATCTGGCGCTCGCCAGGGTGGAGGCCGAACAGCCCGATCTGGTGCTGCTCGACATCATGCTGCCCGGGCAGGACGGCCTCTCCCTATGCCGGGATCTGCGCTCGCGCTTTGCCGGCCCCATCGTCATGCTCACCTCGCTGGACAGCGACATGAACCAGATCCTCAGCCTGGAGCTGGGTGCCAACGACTACATCCTCAAGACCACGCCGCCCCCGGTGCTGCTGGCCCGGCTGCGGGTCCAGTTCCGCCAGCAGGGGCCGGCGTCGCAACCGGCCGCTCCCAGCGCGCCCCCCCAGCGCCTGCAATTCGGCCGGCTGCGGATCGACGGGCCGGGCCGGGACGTGCGCCTCGACGGCAACAGCGTCCCCCTCTCCACCGCCGATTTCGACCTCCTGTGGGAGCTGGCTTGCCACGCCGGCCAGATCCTGGGGCGGGAGGCGCTGTTTCGCAGCCTGCGGGGCCGCGACTACGACGGCCAGGACCGCAGCATGGACGTGGCCATCTCCCGCCTGCGCCGTCGGCTGGGGGATGACAGCAACAACCCGACCCGGATCAAGACGGTGCGCCAAAAGGGCTATCTGCTGGTGCCCCAGGCCTGGGAATGAGCTGATGCCTCACACCCCTGCACACCAGAAGCCCGGGGATGACGACAACAACCCGACCCGGAGCAAGACGGTGCGCCAGAAGGATTATCTGCTGGTCTGCTGGTGCCCCAGGCCTGGGAATAAGCAATTACCGAATGACCTTGATGCTCTCCGCACCCTTCTCCCCTTGCGGGAGAAGGGTTGGGGATGAGGGGACAACAAAACAACGCCAAGACGCAATCCAGGCAAGAGGAGAGCCTCCATGCGACGCCTGTTTATCCAGTTCTACCTGCTGCTGATCGGCTGCTTCGGCCTCGCCATCCTGCTCATCGGCCTGGTCTATCAGGTCAGCGCCGAGCGGGCGGGAGACCGCTATCTGGAGCACATGATGCAGGGCTCCCTGGGGCTGCTCACCGGCGAGCTGGCCCGGCTGCCCCCCGTGCGCTGGCCCGCCCGCATGGGGGAGCAGAGCCACCAGCTCAACCTGCCGCTGCAGCTCGGCACTCTCGCCAACCAGCCCCTGGCCAGGGAGGATCAGGCCTTCCTCGAGGCGGGCAACATCGTCATCTTCGAGGAGGATGACACCTTCCTGCAGCGCATCCCGGGCACCGACCAGGTGCTGATCGTCGGCCCTGTCCCCTATCTCTCCTACCTGCACGAGCTGCACTGGGTGGACGTGGGCCTGCTGCTGCTCATCGGCCTCTCCCTCGGCCTGCCCATCCTGCTCTGGCTGCGCCCCCACTGGCACGGCCTGCAACGGCTCGAGCAGACGGCCCGCCGGGTCGGTGACGGGGATCTCTCCTGCCGCACCGGCCTGCCCCCCGGCAGCAGCCTGGGCCGGGTCGGTCGCACCTTCGATCAGATGGCCGAGCAGTTGCAGGCCATGCTGGCCAGCCGCAAGCAACTGACCGACGCCATCGCCCACGAGCTGCGCACCCCCCTGGTGCGGCTGCGCTACCGGCTCGCCATGCTGGCCGAGCCTCCCACCACCGAGGAGCAGCAGGGGCTGGAGCGGGATCTCGGCGCCCTGGACGCCCTCATCGAGGAGATGCTCACCTACGCCAGGCTGGATCGCCCAGAGCTGCCGCTGCAGTGCAGCGATCTGGATCTGGGCAGTTGGGCCGGGGAGCGGCTCCCGGACTGGCAGGCGCTGCGCCCGGACAGACGACTCGCCCTCCAGCTGCCCGCCCATCCCCTGCCCTGGCGCGGCGACATCCGCCTGCTGGACAGGGCGCTGGAGAATCTCATCGGCAACGCCCTGCGTCACGCCACCAGCCGGGTGAGCCTCGCCATGAGTCGGCAGCAGGATCACTATCTGCTGGAGGTGGCCGACGACGGCCCCGGCATAGCGCCGGCGCAGGCCGCCCAGATCTTCGAGCCCTTCGTGCGGCTGGATCAGAGCCGGGACAGGCGCACCGGCGGCACCGGCTTGGGTCTCGCCATAGTGCGCAGCATAGCGCGCCATCACGGCGGCGAGGTGCAGCTGTTGCCCGCCGAGACGGGAGCCCGCTTCTGCCTCAGGCTGCCCGTACATTTGGATACAAACCGTCACCAGTCCCTCACTGAAGTGCAGGCCCTGCAGCCCTAGGATGACCTCATGGAGAGCCGCTCCATGTCATCAAACCGAACGAGGAACTGGAATATGAAAAAGCTGATCCCCCTGAGCCTGGCTGCTGTCTTCGCCCTGACCTCCGGCTTCACCATGGCTGCCACCCCGACCAAGGCTGCCGCGCCCCACGCCACCCAGACCAAGGTGGTGAAAAAGCATCACAAGGCGACCCATGCCGCACCGGCCGTGAAAGTGGCCCCCAAGACCAAGTAACAGGCGCACAAGCTCCCAATGAAAAGGGGCCCCATCATGGGGCCCCTTTTGTCGTGCTCAGGCGGCTCAATCTTGCATGTAATCTGCCGGCAGCGCGATCCGTGCCACGCCGGAGGCCACCGCCGCCAGCGCCACGGCGCGGGCCACGCGGGGCAGCAGACGGGCATCCATCGGCTTGGGAATGACGTACTCCTTGCCGAAGGTGAGCGCACTCACCCCGGCGGCGGTCAGCACCTCGGCCGGGACCGGCTCCTTGACCAGGCCGCGAATGGCCTCCACCGCCGCGACCTTCATGGCATCGTTGATGCGGCTGGCGCGCGCGTCCAGGGCACCGCGGAAGATGAAGGGGAAGCAGATGACGTTGTTGATCTGGTTCGGGTAGTCGGAGCGACCCGTGCCCATGATGAGATCGCTGCGCACCGAGTGCGCCAGGGCAGGCTTGATCTCGGGATCCGGGTTGGAGCAGGCGAAGATCACCGGATTGGGGGCCATCAGCGCCACCGCCTCGGCAGGCAGCACGTCCGGGCCGGAGACGCCGACGAACACATCCGCCCCGTCGATCACCTCCATCAGGGTGCGCAGGGGGGTGTCGTTGGCGAAGCGCTGCTTGTACTGGTTGAGATCGGTGCGACCGCTGTGGATCACCCCCTGACGGTCCAGCATGAAGATGTTCTGTGGCGCGGCGCCGCACTTGATCAACAGGTCCATGCAGGCGGTGGCGGCGGCACCGGCACCCATGCAGACGATGCGGCTCTGTTCGATGCGCTTGCCCTGCACTTCCAGCGCATTGAGCAGGCCGGCGGCGGTGACGATGGCGGTGCCGTGCTGATCATCGTGGAACACCGGGATGTCGCAGCGCTCGATCAGCGCCTGCTCTATCTCGAAGCACTCGGGAGCCTTGATGTCTTCCAGGTTGATGCCACCGAAGGTGTCGGCGATGGCGGCGACAGTGTCGATGAACTGCTGACTGGTCTCGTGCTTCACCTCGATGTCGATGGCGTCGATGCCGGCAAAGCGCTTGAACAGCAGGGCCTTGCCCTCCATCACCGGCTTGGAGGCCAGCGGCCCCAGATTGCCCAGCCCCAGGATGGCGGTGCCGTTGGAAATGACGGCCACCAGGTTGCCCTTGCCGGTGTAGCGGTAGGCATCGGCCGGATTGGCGGCGATCTCGCGCACCGGCTCGGCGACACCCGGACTGTAGGCCAGGGCCAGATCCCGGGCGGTCTCTGCGGGTTTGGTGAGGGCGATGGCTATCTTGCCGGGAATGGGCTGGGCGTGGTAATCGAGCGCTTGTTGACGAAGATCGTGACGCAGATCGGACATGGGGGACCCCGATACAGAAGTGAGTGAGTGGTGCATTGGCTCGCCTGTGGCGAGGGCTCGGGATCATAAAGAAAACCACCGGGCTTTCACAGCAGAAAATATCGCCAAATACCACTGATGGTCGACTCAGCAGCATCTCCCGCCACGCAAAGATACCCATTTAGTTATAGATCCGCTTTCAGTCCATCACGGGAATACCGGCCCTCGCCTCCGCCTGGCGGGCGATAGCCTCCGTCATCCCCTGGAAGATGAAGAGGTGGAAGGGCAGCATGGCGAGCCAGTAGGCCAGCCCCCAGGCTCCCTGAGGGTGCCAGTGGGCGGTCACCCGCAGCCGGGTCAGGCCGGACTCCTGGGGCTGGATGTTGAACTCCAGCCGCCCGACGCCGGGGGCCTTCATGTTGAACAGCAGATCCAGCCTGCGCCCCTCGTCCACCCCGAGGATCTGCCAGGAGTCCAGCATGTCCCCCTTCACGAAGCGATCCGGATTGGTGCGGCCCCGGGTGAGGGCCGGGCCCCCTATCAGGTGATCCATCCATTCGCGCACCACCCACAGCTCGTTCATGTAGAAGTAGCGCTGCTCGCCCCCCAGCTGCTGCAGCACCTGCCACACCACCTCGGGGGAGGCGAGGCACTCGGCCTCCCCGCTGGCGGTGCGGTCGTAGAAGCCGTACTCGGGATGGCGCCAGCGCAGGCCGAGCGGCGTCTCCTCCCCCTGCTGCTCGGCGCCGAGTTTCTGCTCCAGCGCCAGGCTCTCCGTCAGTGCCTCGTCGAAGCTGAGCAGGTGCTGGGGCAGCAGGGCCCGCAAGGGGCCATCGCCGGCCGGGATGTCGTGCTTGAGGCCGCCCACCAGCGCCTTGGCGATGGGTTGGGGCACAGAGGTGGCAAACTGCAGCCACCAGGCGGAGAGCCGGGGGCTCAGGAAGGGGATGGGGATGATGGGGCAACGCTTGCCGATGTGGGCGGCGAACTTCTGCAACTGCTGCTGGTAGCTGAGCAGCTCGGGGCCCACCGCGTTGAAGATGCGGCCATCCACCCCTTGCGCCTCCACCAGGCCGCCCAGATAGTGCAGCAGGTTGGAGAGCGCAATCGGCGGCGTGCGGGAGCGCACCCACTTGGGGGTCACCATCATGGGCAGGTTGAACACCAGATCCCGCATCACCTCGAAGGCGGCCGAGCCCGGCCCTATGATGATGCCGGCCCTCAGCTCCACCGTGGGCACGCCCGCGTCCCGAAACAGCTCGCCGCAGTGGCGACGGGAGTTGAGGTGGCGACTGTTGCAGGGGATCGGCTGTATGGCCCCGAGATAGATGATGCGGCGCACCCCGGCGGCGCGGGCGGCGGCGGCGAAGTTCTTCACCCCCTGCTGCTCCAGCCGGTGAAAACCGGCGCCTGCCCCCATGGCATGCACCAGATAGAAGACGGTATCCACCCCGGCCAGGGCCGGCAGCAGGGTGATGGGCTTGAGGCTGTCGGCGAGGCGAAACTCCACCCCCTCCGGCAGGCGGCAGGGGCGGCGCGCACCGGCGATCACCCTGTAACCCAGCCCTTGCAGATGAGGCACCAGGTAGGAACCTATGTAACCCGCCGCACCCATCACCAGACAGTTTCGCATTCCGACACTCCTCATCCCCCATGGACTCGCACCACCATAGGGCAAAGCGCCGCATTACAGAACGCCCACAAGCAAAAAAGGCGCCCGATGGGCGCCTTTTTCAGAATTCTTCAGAAGCAAGATTACTTCTTGGTGGTCATCGCACCGAAACGCTTGTTGAACTTGTCTACGCGGCCGCCGCTAGAAACTTCTTTCTGCTTGCCGGTATAGAACGGGTGGCACTCGGAGCACACGTCCAGGTTCAGATCTTTACCCAGGGTAGAGAAAGTGTTGATGACGTTACCGCAAGAGCACTTGGCGGTGATGGCTACGTAGTCAGGATGGATACCAGCTTTCATGGACAACCTCAATTGATAGGCCGTGTCGCCATCCGATCTCTTGTCGGACACCACACGATTGTTGAACACAGTTTCAAAGGCTGCGAATAATATAGGAAATGCCTGAGTTCAGGCAAGTGGCTTCGCAGAAAAAATAGGCAACCTTTTGGTGGATTCATCGCAAACGCTTGATCTGGTTCGTGTCGCTGTCCCGGTGCCCTTGCGCCGTCACTTCGACTATCTTTCTCCCCTGCCCTTACCTGCCCCCGGCTGCCGGGTCGAGATCCCGTTCGGCCCCCAGACCCTGGTCGGTCTGGTGGTGGATCACCCGACCGAGAGTCAGGTGCCCCGCGCCAAATTGAAGCCCTTGAAGCGGGTACTCGACACGGCCCCTGTGCTCGGGCCCGACATACTGGCGCTGATGGCCTGGAGCGCCAGCTACTACCAGCATCCGCTGGGGGAGGTGCTGCCTCACGCCCTGCCGGTGCTGGTGCGCAAGGGGGAGCCCGCAGCCTATCGGGAGCTGGAGTTCTGGTTTGCCACCGAGGCGGGCATGGCGATCGATCTCAACGAGCTCAAGCGGGCGGCCAAGCAGCAGCAGGCCCTCGCCCTGCTGCGCAAGGGGCCGCAGACGCCGTCGGCGCTCAAGCAGGAGGAGATCCAGAGCGCCGCCCTCACCGCGCTGGAGAAGAAGGGCTTGCTGGAGAAGCGTTCGCTGGAGCCGAGCCACGACGGCGACTGGGCTACCCATTTTGACGCGGGGGAAGGGCTGCGCCTCAACGGCGAGCAGGCGCTGGCGGTGGCCGCCGTCACCAGCCAGAGCGACAAGTTCGGCGCCTTCCTGCTGGACGGCATCACGGGCTCCGGCAAGACCGAGGTCTACCTGAGCATCCTCGAGCCGTTGCTCAAGGCGGGCAAACAGGCCCTGGTGATGGTGCCGGAAATAGGCCTCACCCCCCAGACCATCAACCGCTTCCGCCGTCGCTTCAAGGTGCCCGTGGTGGCAATGAACTCCGCCATGAACGACAGAGAGCGGCTCGATGCCTGGCTCGCCTGCCGCGACGGTGGCGCCGCCATCCTGATCGGCACCCGCTCCGCCGTGTTCACCCCGTTCAAGAACCTCGGCATCATCATCATCGACGAGGAGCACGACGGCTCCTTCAAGCAGCAGGACGGTTTTCGCTACCACGCGCGGGATCTGGCGGTGATGCGGGCCCATCGCGCCGGCATCCCCATACTGCTCGGTTCGGCCACCCCGTCGCTGGAGACATTGCACAACGCCCGTACTGGCAAGTATCACCACCTCACTCTCACTCGCCGTGCCGGCAACGCCCAGACCGCCCGCCAGGTGATCCTGGACATCAAGAGCGTGCGGCTGCAGGCCGGGCTCTCCCCCCAGCTGGAGCAGCTGATGGCGGAGCATCTGTCGGCGGGCAACCAGGTGATGCTGTTCCTCAACCGGCGCGGCTATGCCCCTGCCCTCATCTGCCACCAGTGCGGCTGGAGCGCCGCCTGCGAGCGCTGCGATGCCTGGTACACCTGGCATCAGGCCGGGCGGCGCCTGCACTGCCACCACTGCGACAGCGTGCGCCCCCTGCCCCACCACTGCCCCGAGTGCGGCAGCCCCGAGCTGATCGGCTCGGGGGTCGGCACCGAGCAGCTGGAGCAGCTGCTCACCACTGTGTTCCCTCAATATCCTGTGGTGCGCGTCGATAGGGACAACACCCGCCGCAAGGGGGAGCTGGAGACCCACCTCGGCGACATCAAGGCGGGCAAGTACAAGATCCTGATCGGCACCCAGATGCTGGCCAAGGGCCACCACTTCCCGGATGTGACGCTGGTCGGCCTGCTGGATGTGGATGGCGCACTGTTTTCCGCCGATTTTCGCGCCGCCGAGAAGCTGGCCCAGCTCTACACCCAGGTGGCGGGCCGGGCCGGGCGCGCCAGCAAGCCGGGGCTGGTGGTGTTGCAGAGCCACCACCCCGAGCATGCCCTGCTGCAGGATCTGACCCAAAACGGGTACGGCCACTTCGCCGACACCGCGCTCAAGGAGCGCCACCTGCTGGGACTGCCGCCCTTCAGCTATCAGGGGTTGTTCCGGGCCGAGGCCAACGGTCGCGACGAGGTGCAGCTGTTCCTCGCCCGTCTCGCCGATACCCTGCGCAGCGCCCGCTACCCCCAGGTGCAGGTGCTCGGGCCCATCAGCGGCTTTATGGAGCGCAAGGCGGGCAAGTTTCGCATGCAGCTGCTGGTGCAGGGGCCGAACCGGGCGCCCCTGGCCCAGCTGCTGGATTGGGCGGTGAAGGAGCTGGACGGCTGGCCGGAGACCAAGAAGGTACGCTGGAGCCTGGACATAGACCCCACGGAGTTGAATTAAACCACCACCATCACGCGCCGCCAGTGGCGTTCCCCTTATCGTGTGTCTGACTACGCCGCTTAGCGGCGAAATACGGGCCTGGCGATAGTGCGCACCCGCCATGGCGTGTTTGCTCCCTTCTCCCCTCGCGGGAGAAGGGTTGGGGATGAGGGGAGGAGCCAGAACGCGACGAGGGGGCCAAGGCCCCCTCGTTGTTTTTACCCCATGGCTGCTCCGGCTTATTCGGCGACCTGCGAGACCCCGGTCAGGCGCACCTCGACCCGGCGATCCGGGGCCAGACAGGCGATCATCTGCGCCTTGGCGCCGTCCGGGCAGCTGCCCCCCGTCACCGGTGACGACTCGCCCTGCCCCTCGGCCCGCACCTTGTCGGCAAACAGCCCCTTGGCAATCAGGTAGTCGGCCACAGTGCGGGCACGCTGCTCCGAGAGGGCCTGGTTGTAGGCATCGGATCCCAGCCGGTCGGTATGACCGATCACCGTCGCCACCCCGTCTTTCGGGTTGGCCGCCAGGATCTGGGCAAAGAGGTTGTCGAGGGCCTGGCTCGCGGCCGGTTTCAGGGTCGCCTTGTTGAATTCGAACAAGACGTCCGAGTCCAGGCTGAACTGCTTCTCCACCAGCACGGGGGCCGGCGCAGGCTCGGGCGCGGGGGTCGGCGCCACCGGCTCGTCACCGACCTGACCGAAGCGATAGAGCATGCCCACCGACAGCAGGCCGTTGTCCAGCTCTATGCCGGATTCATCCAGCGAGTCCTTGCCGAGCGGCGTGGTGTACTGGTATTCGAGGCGGGCGGCCCAATCCCTGTCGATGGCGTATTCGAGGCCCAATGCCCCCACAAAGGCGGCACCGTGATACTTGCCCCCGCCCGATGCCGAGAGGTTGCTGGTGCCATCGTTGGCCCAGGCACTGATGGAGCTGTCGGTCCAGGCATAGGCGCCCCCCAGCCGACCGTAGATATCCAGGGCCTCGGTCGCCGGGAAGCCGATCTTCATGGTGGCCTGGATCATCTGGGCCTTGGCCTCCCCATCCAGTCCTGCCTCGACCCCGTTACTGCTGAAGCGCTGATCGACCTGATACTTGCCGAGCCAGTCATAGCCGAGCTCGACGGCCACATTGCGGTTGACCTGATAGCCGGCGAAGGCCCCCAGGCCGAGATCGCTGTGGTCCTGGCCAGGATCAAAGGCATCGAGCAGCTCCTTGACCTGATCGTCGTAATCCACCCCGTAAAAATTGGACCAGCCGGCCTTGCCGCCGACATACCAGGTGTTGTCCTGGGCGGCAGCCTGCACCGTCCCCGTTGCCATCAGAGCGCCGACGAAGACGGCGAGCATAGATCTGTTCATGGATGAGCCCCTGCAATGAATTGTTATGACGCGACTGCGCCTCTCTTCCCTGACGGGGCCCTGAACCCAAGCCCCGCACTCAGATTATCCCATCTGCAACCAGCCTCAAACGACCAGGGACTCAGGAGTGTGATATTGGCGACATTATCGGTAGATGCGCGCCCTGGAGCGCTCATAAAAAAACGAAGAGCCAGGCTCTTCGTTTTCATCTCGGGGCGGGATGGTCAAGCCGCCGTCACTGACTGCCCTGGCTCGCCAGGAACAGGCGATAGGCGGGATCCTCGCTCACCTCCTTCCAGCCGTAGCCAATCTCGTGCAGGTAGTCGTGGAAGGCGGCCACGTCCTCGTCCGGCAGCTCGAAGGCACACAGCACCCGGCCATAGTCGGCGCCGTGGTTGCGGTAGTGGAACAGGCTGATGTTCCAGCGGCAACCCAGGGTCTCGAGGAAGCGCATCAGGGCGCCCGGCTGCTCCGGGAACTTGAAGCTGTAGAGACGCTCACCGAGGGGCCGCGCCGGGCGGCCGCCAATCATGTAGCGCACGTGGTTCTTGGCCAGCTCGCTCTCGGTCATGTTGACCACGGGGTAGCCGTTTTCCTCCAGTTGCTGCTGGATCTGGCCCAGCTCCTCGTCACCCCCGGTGAGGCGCACCGAGACGAACAGGGAGGCCTGGGCCGCATCCGCGTAGCGGTAGTTGAACTCGGTCACCATGCGGGGCCCAAGCTGACGACAGAAGTCGAGGAAGGCCCCCTTGCGCTCGGGTATGGTCACCGCCAGCATGCCCTCGCGCTTCTCGCCGATCTCGCAGCGCTCCGACACGTAGCGCAGGCTGTGGAAGTTGACGTTGGCGCCGGACAATATGGCCGCCATCCGCCCGCCCTTGACCTGCTCCCGCTCGCTGTAGGCCTTGAGGCCGGCCAGGGACAAGGCGCCCGACGGCTCGGCGATGGCGCGGCAGTCGTCGAAGATGTCTTTCAGCGCCGCGCAGATCTGGTCGTTGGAGACGGTCACCACCTCGTCCAGATACTGGTTGCACAGGCGGAAAGTCTCCTCGCCGATGCGCTTGACCGCCACCCCGTCCGCAAACAGGGAGACCCGCTCCAGGTTGACCGGCTCACCGGCCTCCATGGCAGCCTTGAGGCAGGCGGAGCCCTCGGCTTCCACCCCGATCACCTTGACATCCGGCAGCAGCTGCTTGATGTAGACAGCCACCCCGGCGGCCAGGCCGCCCCCCCCCACAGGCACGAACACATGGGTGAGGTGGGTGTCCTGCTCCAGCAGCTCCTTGCCTATGGTGCCCTGGCCCGCGATCACCTCGACGTCGTCAAAGGGCGGTATCAGGGTATAGCCCTCGGTCTCGGCAAGGCGCCGACTCTCCGCATAGGCCTCGTCGAAGCTGTTGCCAAACAGCAGCACGTTGCCACCCAGGCGGCGCACCGCATCGATCTTGATGTCCGGCGTGGTCTTGGGCATCACTATGATGGCCTTGATGCCGAGCTTGGCCGCCGACAGCGCGACACCCTGGGCATGGTTGCCGGCCGAGGCCGCCACCACGCCATGGGACTTCTGCTCGGCGCTCAGGGTGGCGATCTTGTGATAGGCACCCCGCAGCTTGAAGGAGTGCACCGGCTGCAGGTCTTCCCGCTTGAGGGAGACCTGGTTGCCGAGTCGCTCGGAGAGTTTTTTCAGGGTCTGCAAGGGCGTCACCCGCGCCGCCTCGTAGACGGGGGAGAGCAGCACCTTGCGTAGATAATCCGCCGCAGAGACCATGGCTTACTCCTCCAGCTTGCTTAAATCGCGCACCGCGCCCTTGTCGGCGCTGGTGGCAAGCATGGCGTAGGCACGCAGGGCATAGGAGACCTGACGCTGACGATTCAGCGGCTTCCAGCCACGGGCCGAGGCGGCCACGCGGCGAGCGGCCAGCACGCTGTCAGCCACTTCCAGCACCATGCTGCGGGCCGGGATGTTGATGTTGATGATGTCGCCATCCTCCACCAGGCCTATGGTGCCGCCGGAGGCCGCCTCGGGGGAGACGTGACCGATGGAGAGGCCCGAGGTACCGCCGGAGAAACGACCGTCGGTGATCAGCGCGCACGCCTTGCCGAGGCCCATGGATTTGAGATAGGTGGTGGGGTAGAGCATCTCCTGCATGCCGGGGCCACCCTTGGGCCCTTCGTAGCGGATCACCACCACCTCGCCGGCCTGCACAGTGCCGTCCAGAATGCCGGCGACCGCCGTGTCCTGGCTCTCGAACACCCGGGCCGGGCCGCGGAAGCAGAGGTTCTCTTCATCCACCCCGGCGGTCTTGACGATGGCGCCATTCAGCGCCAGGTTGCCGGACAGCACAGCCAGGCCGCCTTCCAGGCTGTAGGCGTTGTCCAGGGAGCGGATGCAGCCCGAGGCTCTGTCCAGATCCAGCTCGGGCCAGCGGCAGCTCTGGCTGAACGCCTTGGTGGTGCGGATCCCGGCCGGGCCGGCGCGATAGAAGTCGTGCACCGCCTTGTCATCGCAGCGGCTGACGTCGTACTGCTCCAGCAACTCGTGCAAAGAGGTGCCGAGCACGTTGCGGGTATCGCCGTGCACCAGACCCGCCTTCTCCAGCTGGCCCAGGATGGCGACCACGCCACCGGCGCGGTGCACGTCTTCCATGTGGTACTTCTGGGTGGAGGGGGCAACCTTGCACAGCTGGGGCACCTTGCGGGACATGCGATCGATGTCGGCCATGGTGAAGTCCACCCCGGCCTCCTGGGCCGCCGCCAGCAGGTGCAGCACCGTATTGGTGGAGCCACCCATGGCGATGTCCAGGGCCATGGCGTTCTCGAACGCCGCCTTGGTGGCGATGTTGCGCGGCAGGGCGCTCTCGTCATCCTGCTGGTAGTAGCGGTTGGCGAGGGCGACGATGCGTTGGCCCGCCAGCTTGAACAGCTGCTCGCGATCCGAGTGGGTCGCCAGCATGGAGCCGTTGCCCGGCTGGGAGAGGCCGAGCGCCTCGGTCAGGCAGTTCATGGAGTTGGCGGTGAACATGCCGGAGCAGGAGCCGCAGGTGGGGCAGGCGCTGCGCTCTATCTGATCGCTCTGGGCGTCGGAGACCTTGGGGTCGGCACCCTGGATCATGGCGTCCACCAGATCCAGCTTGATGATCTGATCCGACAGCTTGGTCTTGCCCGCCTCCATGGGGCCGCCGGAGACGAAGATCACCGGTATGTTGATGCGCAGGGCGGCCATCAGCATCCCCGGGGTGATCTTGTCGCAGTTGGAGATGCAGACCATGGCGTCGGCGCAGTGGGCGTTGACCATGTACTCCACCGAGTCGGCGATCAGCTCCCGGGACGGCAGGGAATAGAGCATGCCACCATGGCCCATGGCGATGCCGTCATCCACCGCTATGGTGTTGAACTCCTTGGCGACGCCACCGGCGGCCTCGATCTCCCGGGCCACCAGCTGGCCCAGATCCTTGAGGTGCACGTGACCGGGCACGAACTGGGTGAAGGAGTTGACCACGGCAATGATGGGCTTGCCGAAATCCTGATCTGTCATGCCGGTGGCACGCCAGAGGGCGCGGGCCCCGGCCATGTTACGTCCGTGGGTGGTGGTGGCGGATCTCAACTTCGGCATTGTCTCTACTCCCTGAATGCCCCTGGGGCGCATTGTCTTTCAACATGAATGTGTGATTCGCGGATCGGGAATCGATCCTGGTGAAGGCACCACGGGGAGCCTTCACCGGAAGCGACTCGGGGAGGCGTGACGCCTCCCCTCTCTCATCAGTCGTTGACCGGCGTCAGCCAGCCCCACTTGTCCTCGGTCTGGCCGTTGAACAGGCCGAAGAAGGCGTTCTGCAACTGCTCGGTCACGGGGCCACGGCTGCCAGAGCCCACCTTCATCCGATCGACGGAGCGCACCGGGGTCACCTCGGCCGCCGTGCCGGTCATGAAGATCTCGTCCGCCACGTAGAGCGCCTCGCGGGGCAGTGCCTGCTCGCGCACCTCATACCCCAAGTCACGAGCCAGCGTCATGATGGTGTCGCGGGTGATGCCGGGCAGGATGGCGGCGGTGGCGGGCGGGGTGAACAGCACACCGTTCTTCACCAGGAAGAGGTTCTCACCGGCCCCTTCGCTCAGGTAGCCGTTCACGTCCAGCGCCAGCCCCTCGGCGAAGCCGTTGCGTTTGGCCTCGCGGCTGATGAGCTGGGACGACAGATAGTTGCCCCCGGCCTTAGCACCTGTGGGTATGGTGTTCGGCGCGAGCCGGCTCCAGGAGGTGACGCACACATCCACCCCGTTTTTCAGCCCCTCCTCTCCCAGATAGGCCCCCCAGGGCAGGGCCGCGACCATGAGATCGGCTTTGGCATCCAGCGGCGGATGCAGCCCCAGCCCCACGTTGCCGACAAAGGCCAGCGGGCGCAGGTAGCCGCTCTTCAGGCCGTTCTCGCGCACCACGGTGCGGCAGGCATCATTCACCTCGGCCTCGCTGTAGGGCACGTCCATCCAGTAGATCTTGGCGGAGTCGAACAGGCGGCGGGTGTGCTCTTGCAGGCGGAAGATACAGGTCCCCTTGGGGGTGTCATAGGCGCGCACCCCCTCGAACACCGAGGAGCCGTAGTGCAGGGCGTGGCTCATGACGTGCACCTGGGCATCCTGCCAGGGCACCAGTTTGCCGTTGAACCAGATGTATTGCGGGTGAGTGGCGGATTGGGAAGGCTGTGACATTGGCTTGGCTCCTTAAGCGCTGATCCGGGGTTGCTGTTCCAGTGCATCGACCCGGGAGACATCCACCAGCTTGACCAGCTGGCTCCACAACTGCTGGATGGGACGCTCCGACTCGACAGTAACCGTGATCCGCAGCTGTTGGCAATCCTGCTCCATGTTCAGAGCGCAGAGAGCGAAGCCACGGTGACGCACCACCCGCAGCACCCGCTCCATCACTTCGGGTCTGGGCTGGGCGTGGATATGCAGGGTGTGTTGGTGAAAGCTGTGCTGCTTCATGGGCGTTGCTCCATCATCTTGTGGTTGGCGACTCCCGGCGGAACCAGGGGCCAGACGTTTTCTTCCTCTGAAATGGCCACATGCAGCAGGTAGGCACTCTCGCTTGCCAGCAGGCGATCGAGTGCACCGGCTATCTGCTCCTTGCATGTGATGGTCTCGCCCGGGATGCCGAACGCGGCGGCCAGGGCGATGAAATCCGGGTTGTCGGAGAGTATGGTCTCGCTGTAGCGGCCGTCGAAGAACAGCTCCTGCCACTGGCGCACCATGCCGAGGCGTTGATTGTCGATCAGCACCATCTTCACCTTGAGCTGGGCCCGGCGTATGGTGCCGAGCTCCTGCACGTTCATCATGAAAGAGCCGTCACCGCTCACCAGCACCACCTCGTCATCCGGGCGCGACATCTTGGCGCCGATGGCGGCGGGCAGGCCGAAGCCCATGGTGCCGAGGCCGGCGCTGGAGAGGTGATTGCGCGGGCTGGTGAAGCGCATGTGTTGGGCCACCCACATCTGGTGCTGACCCACGTCGCAGGCCACCACGCTGGTGTCCGGCAGCCGTGCCGAGAGCTGCTTGAGCAGGGCCGGGGCATAGATGGGCTGGCCCGGGTGGTCGTAGCGGAAGGCATATTCGCGAGCCATGGCGGCGCAGTGCTCACGCCAGGGATCGATCGCCAGCGCCATGGCCAGGGCGGGCAACACCCGCTTGAGATCCTTGGTGATGCCCACGTCGGCGGCGCGGCGCTTGCCGAACTCGGCGGCATCCACGTCCAGGTGGATCACCCTGGCCTCGGGGGCGAACTCCTCCAGCTTGCCGGTCACCCGATCATCGAAACGGGCGCCCACCACCACCAGCAGATCGCACTGCTGCACCGCATAGTTGGCGGCCTTGGTGCCGTGCATGCCGAGCATGCCGAGGTAGACGGGGCTGTCAGGGTCGAGGGCACCTATCCCCTTGAGGGTGGTGACCGCCGGCATGCCGGTGGCGGCGGCAAAGTCCCGCAGCTGCTGCTCCGCATTGGCCATGCCCACACCACCGCCGACATAGAGCACCGGGCGCTCGGCGGCGGCCAGCAGGGTACGGGCCAGGGTCAGCTCGGCCGGATTGATGGGCTCGGGCTCCTCCACCGCAAACAGCGGGCTCTGGGTCGGCACGGCGGCCAGCTGCACATCCTTGGGAAAGTCGATGAGCACAGGACCCGGACGCCCTTCGGTGGCGATGGCGAAGGCTTCCGCCAGCACCCGACCCAGATCGGCGGGATCCGTCACCATGAAGGAGTGCTTGGTGCATGAGAGGGACATGCCGAGTACATCGACCTCCTGAAACGCATCCGTGCCCACGGCGGCGCAGGGCACCTGGCCGCTGATGGCGACCAGGGGCACGGAATCGAGCAGCGCCTCCGCCAGGCCGGTCACCAGGTTGGTGGCTCCCGGGCCCGAGGTGGCGATGCAGACCCCCACCTGGCCGGAGGCGCGGGCATAACCCACGGCGGCCATAGCGGCACCCTGCTCGTGACGGCAGAGCTGATGGGCCAGGCCACCGTCATACAGGGCGTCGTAGACCGGCATGATGGCCCCGCCCGGGTAACCAAACACCTGGGTCACACCCTGTTTCTTGAGAGCCTGTACCAAAAACTGCGCGCCGTTCATGTGGAAATCCTGTCCTTTGGTCGAAAAAAAACCCCCGGGCCGTGAGGCTCGGGGGTCGCTTGTTTCGTTCTGTCCGGTGGTGGGTCTATCCCTTGTTCCGTGCAGCTAAACGAGCCCCGAGCGGTGAGATAATAATCACCACTAGGACCACAATAATGCTGACGAAACGGGAGGCCATGTTCATAGTTACAACCGGAAATCCTGTGAGATGGGGGCGGTTTGCACCGCGAATGGCTATTAGAACTAGCACGGTGATTTTTATTGGGCAAGCATTTTTTACCTGACAAGACTCTGATTTTGACTGATCTGCAAGCTGCTCTCTGGAACAAAAAACTAATAAAAAACGGTTAACCAGCACATACATCAAACCAAGGACGGGATTTATGTCATTAGCTGTGGTTTATAGCCGTGCCAGCCTGGGGATCGCGGCGCCGCAAGTCACGGTGGAAGTCCATTTATCCAACGGACTGCCCGCCTTCAACATGGTGGGCCTGCCGGAAACCTCGGTGAAGGAGTCGCGGGATCGGGTGCGCAGCGCCCTGCTCAACGGCAACTTCGAGTTCCCCTCCAAACACATCACGGTCAACCTGGCCCCCGCCGATCTGCCCAAGGAGGGAGGCCGTTTCGATCTGGCCATCGCCATCGGCATTCTCGCCGCTTCCAAGCAGATACCTGCAAAATACCTGCTCGATCACGAGTTTTTAGGGGAGCTGGCCCTGACCGGCGAGATCCGTCCCGTGCTCGGGGTACTGCCCGCGGTGCTCGCCTGCCGCGACGCGGGGCGCACCCTGCTGGTGCCGCGGGAGAACGGCCCCGAGGCCTCCCTCATCCAGGATGCCGAGGTGCGCACCGCCCACCAGCTGCTGGCCGTCACCGCCTGGCTGGCGGGTCAGTACGAGCTGCCCCTGCCGGAGCCCCAGACCACGGACGCCCTGCCCGACGTGCCGGATCTGCAGGATGTGATCGGCCAGTCCCAGGCCAAGCGGGCGCTGGAAATCGCCGCCGCCGGCAGCCACAACCTGCTGTTCATCGGCCCGCCCGGCACCGGCAAGAGCATGCTGGCGAGCCGATTGCCCGGCATACTGCCGCCGCTGAGCGAGCAGGAGGCGCAGCAGACCGCCGCCATCCACTCCATCGGCGGCCTCACCCCCCGCGCCGGTCACTGGCATCACAGGCCCTATCGCACGCCGCACCACAGCGCCTCGGCGGTGGCCCTGGTGGGAGGCGGCAGCCACCCGAGGCCAGGGGAAATCTCCCTGGCCCACAACGGGGTGCTGTTTCTCGACGAGTTGCCTGAGTTCGAACGCAAGGTGCTGGACTCCCTGCGAGAGCCGCTGGAGACCGGCCACATCACCATCAGCCGCGCCGCCCGCCAGGTGGACTTCCCCGCCCGTTTCCAGTTGGTGGGCGCCATGAACCCCAGTCCCTGCGGCCACTACGGGGACGGCCAGACCCGCTCCAGCCCGGATCAGATACTGCGCTACCTCGGCAAGCTCTCGGGCCCCTTCCTCGATCGGTTCGATCTGACGGTGGAGGTGCCGCTGCTGCCCAAGGGGAGCCTGACCGGCAAGGCGGAGCGGGGGGAGTCTAGCCGGCAGATCCGCGATCGGGTACTGGCCGCGCGGGAGCGCATGCAAAGCCGCAACGGTAAACTCAACAACCAGCTTGATAGTCGTGAGATAGAGGATATTTGCCGATTATCACCGCAAGATGCCGAATTTCTGGAGAACGCCATCCAGAAGCTGGGGCTCAGCATCCGGGCCTGGCACCGCATACTGCGGGTGTCGCGCACCATCGCCGATCTGGCGGGGTGCCCCGCCATCGAGAAGGAGCATCTCATCGAGGCGCTCGGTTACAGGGCCATGGACAGGCTGCTGTCACGGCTGCGCAGCGGCCAGTGATCGCGACATGATGGCGAGGAGATCCCGGCGTCAATGCGGTGCATTCATGGTCTAGCGCCGGATCGGCTGATATTATGGCCACAGATCTGACCACCTGGTTACCACCCACAGACACGAAAACGGATCCGATTCATGCATAACAAGCTGATAGAGCGGCTGCGCGGCTGCCTCTCGACCCTGCTCTATTTCCTCAACACCCTCTTCTGGTTTGTCCCCATACTGCTGCTCGGCCTCATCAAGCTGCTGCTGCCGCTCAAGGGTTGGCGCACCCTCTGCAACGCCCTGCTGGACGGCTGTGCCAGCTGCTGGATAGGTTTCAACAACCTGATCCAGAAAACCATCATCAGAACCCCTTTCGAGGTGGTCGGAGTGGACAAAGGGCGCCGGAATGAGTGGTATATGGTGGTTGCCAACCATCAATCCTGGGTCGACATACTGGTACTGCAGCGGATTTTTAATCAAAAAATTCCCTTCCTGAAGTTTTTCCTCAAGAAAGAACTGATTTGGGTACCTTTTCTCGGTCTGGCCTGGTGGGCGCTGGACTTCCCCTTCATGCGGCGATATTCACGCAGCTTGCTGGAAAAGAAGCCGCATCTGAAGGGAAAAGACATAGAAACGACGCGCAAGGCCTGTGCCAAGTTCCGCCACATTCCGGTGAGTGTGATGAACTTCGTGGAGGGCACCCGCTTCACCGCCCACAAGCACGACAAACAGGGCGCGCCCTATCGCCACCTCCTGCACCCGAGGGCTGGCGGCATCGCCTTCACCCTGGCGGCCATGGGGGATCAACTGCACAAGCTGGTGGATGTGACCATCGCCTATCCGGGCGGCATCCCAAGCTACTGGGACTTCATGTGCGGTCGGGTCAAGGAGATCAAGGTTCGGGTCCGCTTTCTGCCGATCGAACGCAATCTGGTGGGGGATTACTTCAATGACCCCGAGTTCCAACAAGAGTTTCAACAGTGGCTGAACGGGATCTGGCGCGAGAAAGACCAGACCCTGGGTCAGCTGCTGGCGGACAAGACGCAGTAAACGACACCCATGCTAAGCCTGCTCCCCGGCCCCCTGGTGCTGCTCATCAGCGCCGGCCTGACCATATTGTTCACCGCCCTGTGCGCCAGCCTGATCCTGCTGGTCTCCCTAGGGAAATTGTTGTTGCCCATCCCGGTCTTCGGCCGTGCCTGCAGCCGGCTCAACAATGGCTTCATGAGGCTGTGGCTGGGTTGCAACGCCCTGGTGATCCGCCTCACCACCCGCATCGACTGGCAGCTCGAGGATGAGACCCGGCTGCGCAAGGATGGCTGGTACCTCATCATCAGCAACCACATGAGCTGGACCGACATAGTGGTGCTGGGCCATCTGTTCCGGGACAGGCTGCCGGTGCCCAAGTTCTTCATGAAGCACGAGCTCATCTACATACCGCTGCTGGGGCTCGCCTGCTGGGGGCTGGACATGCCCTTTATGCGCCGCTACTCACGGGAGTTTCTGCTGCGCAACCCGCACCTGAGGGGCAAGGACATAGAGACCACCCGCCACGCCTGCGAGAAGTTTCGCCACATCCCCACCACAGTCATCAACTTCGTGGAGGGGACCCGCTTCACCGAGGCGAAGCGAGAGGCGACCCGTTCCCGCTACCGCCACCTGATGTCCCCCAAGGCGGCGGGGCTCGCCTTCACCCTGGCGGCCATGGGGGAGCAGTTCGACAGCCTGATCAACGTCACCATCCGCTACCCGGACAACAGCGAAACGCCGTTCAAGGACTTCCTGATGGGGCGGATGAAGCGCATTCAGGTGCGCATCGAGGAGTTGCCGGTGGATGAGGCGCTGGTGGGGGACTACTTCAACGACAAGCAGTTCAAGCGTGGTTTTCAGGCCTGGCTGAACCAGCGCTGGCAAGAGAAGGATGACGTTCTGGAAGAGTGGCAGCGAGCTCAGGAGCCCGCTGCGGTGGCCGCCAGGGAGAGGGCCGACGCCAGCTCGGGCAACTGATCCTCGCTGAACACCTGAATGCCGTGACGGCGCAGCAGGGCCGTGGTCTTGCCCTCTCCCGCCATGGAGACGCCTTCAAAGCGGCCGTTGTAGATGCGACCACTGCCGCAGGAGGGGCTCCCCTCCTTGAGCAGGGCAAAGCGAATGCCCTGTGCCTGGCAGAGTTGCAGCGCCAGCCGGGCGCCGTGATCGAACTCGGCCGTCACATCCAGCCCGCTTATCGTCACCACCAGCTCGCCCTGCCGCTCGGCGGGTGGACGGGGGGTCGGCAAGCCGCCCGCCACCTCAGGGCAGAACGCCAGCGCCCTCCCCTCGGCCCCCAGCGCCTTCAGCCAGTCGCTGACGATCCCCTTGCTCTGACCGTCGTAGCGTACCGGCTGGCCCAGCAGGCAGGCACTCACCAGCACCTTGTGCATTCCCGTCTCTCCCATGCTGTCACTCCCTGTGTGAGGGTGCCCGCGCACCAGACCCGCTATCGGGCGACAATCCGGCTTTCGCAGGCACCGGCTTATGCTTCCGCACCGTGCATCACCTGATCGAACATCACGCAGCAGGGATTCTCCAACCGGTAGAGAATGGCGGGCCTCTGCTTGCCGGTGCGCTTGCGGCCGGTATCCACCAGGATGTCGGCGCGATGGATCCGCTTGCGAAACGCCGCCGTGTTCATGGGGGTCTGCAGGACTATCTCGAACGCCCGCTGCACCTCGGAGAGGGTGAACTCGGCCCCCAGCAGTTGCAGCGGCAGTGTGCTGTAGCGGCTCTTGATGCGCAGCCGCTCCAGCCCCATGGCGACCAGCTGGCCGTGATCGAAGGCAAGATTCAGGTCGGGCAGGTCGGCAAGCGGGTGCCAATGACCTCGCACGGCTTCCGCTTCCGGCTCCACCAGACAGAGATAAACCAGGGTAGTGGACCAGCCACGGGGATCCCGTTCCAGATTGCCGAGGGTACAGACCTGTTCGCTGTAGCAATGACCCAGCCCCCACTCCCCCAGCAGGCGGTGACGGGCGGCATCTAGATCCCGATCCCGGGTCTCGTCGATGCGCAGGGCCGGCAACTGCCAGCAGTGGCTAAAGGGAGGGCGATCCCGGGTCTCGAGGAGCAGCTCGAGCCGCTCCTCGTGCAACCGCAGCACCACCATATCCAGACTCATTCTCGGCATCTCGGTCGACCTGCTCGCCTTCTAATAATGTTTGGTAGATAATATCACAAGAATATTATGTGCAGGAGCCACCCATGGGAACCATCGCCAGCCTGGATATAGATGCGCAGAAGGGATTCACTCCCCTCTGCCCGAACGAGCTGCCCGTCGCGGGCGGGGCTGACATAGTGGCCGCTCTCAACGCGCAGGCCGCCCTCGCCAGCCTGCGAATCGGCAGCAAGGACGCCCACCCAGCGAACGCCGCCTGGGTCGTGACAAACCCCGCCGCCATGCTGCAACCGCTGGACCTGCCCAACGCCGATCTCACCTGGCCGGCCCATTGCGTGCCGGGCACCCCGGGCTTCGAACTGCTCGATGGCCTGCCCGCCCCCATCGACTATGACTTCTTCGTCTGGAAGGGGGTCGAGCCGGACCTGCATCCCTATGGCGCCTGTTACCATGACCTGGCCGAGCGGCGCAGCACCGGGCTTATCGAATTCCTGCAAGCACAGGGGGTCAGCACAGTGCTGGTGGGGGGCCTCGCCACCGACTACTGCGTCAAGACCAGCGTGCTGCAGCTGCGCCGCGCCGGTTTCCGGGTGATCGTCCATCTCGATGCCTGCCGTGGCATAGCGCCCGAGACTGTGGCCCAGGCCCGCACCCGGATGACCGAGGCCGGCGCCGAACTGGCCCAGACCCTGGTCGATGTACAACGCCTGCTGGACGCCTGATATGTCACCCATTTTTTCCCGCCAATCCGATACCGGCGCCTGCAATCTACATATGCGGCAGGGGAGCGCCATCGTGCTCACCCGTCTGCGGGGAGTCTGATATGCCACCCATCCTCACCAGCCTGCTCGACACCGACGCCTACAAGCTGCACATGCAGCAGGCGGTGTTCCATCGCTATCCGGATGCCGAAGTGGTAGCCGAGTTCCACAGCCGCAACGAGGAAGATCTGCTGCCCATGATGGGCGAGATCGAGGAGCAGCTGCGCCTCGCGGGCTCCCTGCGCCTGACCGAACCCGAGCTCGATTTCCTGGCCGAGCGCCCCTTCTTCACCGCCGATTACCTCGATCACCTGCGCCGCAAGCCGCTGGATGCCTCCCTGCTCAAGGTGTTCGAGCAGGATGGCCGCATCAATGTGCGGGTCGAGGGGCCCTGGCAGGACGTGATCCTGTGGGAGATCCCGGTGCTCGCCATTATCAGCGAGATGCGCAACCGCTTCCGCTATCCCCAGTTCGGGGTGATCCAGGCCCTGGCGCGGCTGGATCAGAAGATCGACAAGCTGGAGCGGGAACTCAGCCCCGAGGAGATGAGCGAGTTCAACCTCATCGACTTCGGCACTCGCCGCCGCTTCTCCCATGCCGTGCAGGATGCGGTGGTGGGTCGCCTCAAGGAGCGGCTGCCGGCATTTCGGGGCACCAGCAACTACCAGCTGGCCCAGAAGTACCGGCTGCCGGCGGTGGGCACCCAGGCCCACGAGTGGTTCCAGGCCCACCAGCAGCTCGGCTTCCCGCTGGAACACAGCCAGCGGGCCGCCCTCACCAGCTGGCTCGACGAGTTCACCAACCACCTGGGCATAGCCCTGACCGACTGCATCACCATGGATGCCTTCCTGCGCGACTTCGATTTCGAGCTGGCCAGCCGCTATCAGGGGCTGCGCCACGATTCCGGCGACCCCGTGGTGTGGGGCGAGAAGGCCATCAGCCACTACCAGCGGCTCGGCATAGATCCCAAGGACAAGACGCTGGTCTTCTCCGACGGTCTCAACCTCGACAAGGCCGTCGAGCTACTGCGCCACTTCCGTGGCCGCATCAACACCAGCTTCGGCATCGGCACCAAGCTCACCTGCGATCTGCCCGGCGTCAGCCCGATGAACATCGTCTTCAAGCTGATGGAGTGCAACGGCGGCCCGGTTGCCAAGATCTCCGACAGCCCGGGCAAGACCCTCTGCCGGGACGCGGACTTCATCCGCAACCTCAAGCAGGCCTTCCACGTCGGGGTGTGAACAGGAACAGCAGACAACAAAAAGCCCGCCGGTTCGCACCGGCGGGCTTTTTTATCGACTCGGGAGAGGTCAGTCTTTCTTGGCCAGCAGGAATTTCACCAGCTGGTTGAACTGCTCCTGGGAGGTGATGGATTCAATCTTCACCATGTATTTGCCGTTCACCAGGAAGGCCGGCACACCGCGCACGTTGTAGCTCTCGGTGTTGCGATCGAACTGGGAGACCATGCCGGAGACGGCGAAGCTGTCGACGGCACCGTCAAACTCTTCGGCCGGTACGCCGTTGTCCACGAAGATCTGCTTCACGTCGGCACGGCTCTGCGGCACCTGACGCTGGGTGTGGATCTTGTCGAAGATGACCGGGGTCAGCTTGCCTTCGACGTTCAGCAGGTTGGCGACGGCATAGGCGCGTTGCATCTCCGGGCCCATCTCGCGGCCCAGGAAGGCCACCGGGTTCTTCTTCATCGGCACGCCTTCCGGCAGGCTCTTCTTCAGATCTTCGGCGATCGGCTCGAACTTGGCGCAGTGCGGGCAGAAGTAGGAGAAGAACTCCAGCACTTCAGGTTGGGCGCTGCCGGTCTGGGTGACCACGTCATAGTTGACGCCTTCCTTGAATTCCGGGGCGGCGTGAACCATGGGGATCATCAGCATGGCAGCGAGGAAAAATAGTACTTTTTTCATGACGTTTCCTGTTAAGGGATCACTGTGAGGCACGCCCGGCGAACCGAAGCAGTCCAAGCCTATTGCCTCACCCTCCCGCCGTCAATGGCAAAGGCGGGTGGCCAAGCCTCTCGCCCCGGCATCCTGGGCCGGGTTGCCGGGGCTTGCCCGGCCGGCATCAGCGACCCGGAGCACCGCCAGTTGGCCGAACTCCGCTTGCCTTACCAGTTCAGCATCAGCGTCAGCAGCAGTGCCTGGAGCGCATCCTGCTGGCCGTACTGCGGGTACCGCGAACCGTCGACTTACCAGTTCGGCATCAGCGTCAGGGGCGGCGCCTTGAGCGCTTCCAGCTGATCGTGCAGGGTCGCTATCTGCTGGCGCCAGTAGTGATCCGTATTGAACCAGGGGAAGTGACGGGGGAAGGCGGGATCCTCCCAGCGCCGGGCCAGCCAGGCCATGTAGTGGACTATGCGCATGGCTCGCAGGGGCTCTATCAGCGCCAGCTCCCGCGGGTCGAACTCCATGAACTCCTCGTAACCGGCCAGCAGGGTGTCGAGCTGGATCTGCTGCTCGTGGCGCTCGCCGCTCAACATCATCCAGAGATCCTGGATGGCGGGACCGGTGCGGCAGTCGTCGAGATCGACGAACAGGGGGCCGTCGCGCCACAGTATGTTGCCCGGGTGGCAATCCCCGTGCAGGGAGATCCGCGCCACGTCCAGGCTCATGGCGTCCCCCACATGGCGGATCAGCTCGTCGAGCACCCCGAAGAACTGCTTGGCCAGGCCGCTCGGCACCCACTCTCCGGCCGCCAGCAACTGACGCGGCTCGTGCAGCATGCTCTCCACGTCCAGCTGGACGCGATGGTGGAAGGAGTGACTGGCCCCGACCCTGTGGATGCGACCGAGATAGCGCCCCACCCACTCCAGCTGATCCAGGTTGTCCACCTCGAACTGGCGGCCACCGACGCTATGCCAGATGGCGAAGGGGTAACCCTGATGCTCCAGCAGGGTCTCGCCGGCAAAGGCGATGGGGGCGGCGACCGGGATCTCCGTCTCACGCAGGCGAGCGGCAAACTCGTGCTCCTCGAGGATCTGGGCTCGGCTCCAGCGACCGGGGCGGTAGAACTTCACCACGTAGCGGCGACGATCCTCATCCTGAAACTGGTAGACCCGGTTTTCATAGCTGTTGAGCTCGATGAGACCGGAGTCGATGCGCAGGCCGCTGAGATCGATCGCATCCATGATGAGATCGGGATTGAGGTCGGAATAGTTGAAACGCATGTCATCCACCATGAGAAAGGGGCGCTGTTGCGCCCCATTCTATCCGAGATAGCCGATCAATGCCGCCCATGATCCCGATCCGGGGCATGCCACGGACGCCCGTGGCATGCAGGATCGGCCGCCAGGGACGGCCCCTCAGAGCCGGCTGATAAACTTGCTGGGCTGGCGCAGGGTGCCCTTGCTGTCGTCCGGTGCGGCCCCTTCCCGTTTGAGCACGAACTGGACATCCAGGGTCGGCCGCTTCAGGTTGAAGGGATCCACCGCCAGGCTCACCGGCAGGGTGAAGATTTCCCCTGGCTTGAGCGTCACTTCCCGCGGGCCGAACCACTGGTGCTCCGGCAACCCTTCCACATCCAGCTGATAGGTCTGGGATTGCAGGGTCTTGTTGAGGATCTTCAGGGTATAGGTGTTCTCAATGAGCCCCTCGCTGTTCTCCCGGAACAGCTGGTTGCGATCCCGCAGTATGTCGAACCCCATGGGCATGATGGACATGGCGTTGTAGACGAAGACCCCCAGCATGACGACCATCACCAGGCCATAGCCGATCAGCTTGGGCCTGGCCACATGGGTCTGGTTGTGGGCCAGCTTGTGCTCCGTGGTGTAGCTGATCAGCCCCTTCGGATAGCCCATCCGATCCATGGTCTGATCGCAGGCATCGACGCAGGCACCGCAGTTGATGCACTCGTACTGCAGGCCGTCGCGGATGTCGATGCCGGTCGGGCAGACCTGCACGCAGAGGTCGCAGTCGATGCAGTCCCCCAGCCCCAGCGCCTTGGGATCAGCCTTGCGGCCACGGGCGCCACGGGTCTCGCCGCGCTTGGTGTCGTAGCCGACTATGTAGGTGTCCTTGTCGAACATGGCGGACTGGAAGCGGGCATAGGGACACATGTGGATGCACATGATGGCGCGCATCCAGCCGGCGTTGCCGTAGGTACAGGCGGCGAAGAAGATCACCCAGAAGATGACCCAGCCGCTCGCCTGCAGGGTGAAGAAGTCAGGCACCAGCTGGAACACATCCTGGAAGTAGGCGACGAAGGTGAGGCCGGTGCCCAGGGACAGCAGGATCCAGGCCAGGTGCTTGGCGCCCTTGCGGGCCAGCTTCTCGCCACTCCAGGGGGCGGCATCCAGCTTGCGGCGCTTGTTGGCGGCGCCTTCCAGCTTCTCCTCGAACCAGATGAACATGAAGGTCCACACCGTCTGGGGGCAGAGATAGCCGCACCAGACCCGGCCGAGGAAGGTGGTGACGAAGAAGAGGGCGAAGGCGGCGATCATGAAGACCCAGGCCAGCAGGGTCAGATCCTGCGGCCAGATGGTGGCGCCGAAGATGTGGAACTGCTGATGCTCCAGATCGAACAGCACCGCCTGGCGGCCGTCATAGCGCAGCAGGGGCAGAGTGACGAAGAGAGCGACGAAGAACCAGCCCATGGCCTTGCGCACCCGCTGCCAGTAGCCGGTCTGGGACCTGACGTAGATGCGGTTGCCGGGATTGAACCTGTCATCGCCCGCCTTGAACGTGTGGGGATTGAAGGTCCCGGTGACGTTCTTGTCGGTCACATCCTTGATATCGATCTTGTCCTGGTCGGCCATTGCAGCACATAGCTCCACTCACATTGTTATGAAGCCGATTATATCTTAAACAGCCTGCTAATTGTGTGGGTTAAATGTATCTATAGTTCGAGTGCCGTCGCAATTTCAGGCAACAAAAAAGGCCCATAGCCAGTTGACTATGGACCTTTTTGGAGATTCTCTTGAAACCTTCCTCTTCCGGCAACCCGGCGGCCGGGTTACTTGATGCCGCGGGCCTTGAGCAGGGCTTCCTTGAAGTCAGGAACATGATCCTTGGCCAGGCCCGGGATCATCGCCTGCTTGTCGGATTCGCGCATCTTGAGGTGGTAGATCAGCATGTCGTCGGTCAGCTCGGACAGGGCGCCCTCATAACCGGCTTCTGCCGCCAGTTTGGCGATGAATTGCACCAGGCTGAGATCCTGCTCCTTGATCCAGGCGGGCTGCAGCAGCTCCAGCAGCTCTTCGATACGATGACATTGCATAGACGACCTCTTTAATCTGTCATGTGAAACTCAGGCAACCTTACCCATCAAGGCTACTTCGATACGATCCCGGCCATTATGCTTGGCCTGATAGAGGGCCGCATCCGCTTTTTGGATAAGCTCGGCGATGGAGTGGTGCTGATCCGGCACCAGGGTCGCCACCCCGAAGCTGCAGCTGACCCGGCCGGATACCCGGGACTTGTGGTGGGGAATGCCAAGGGTGCGCAGGGCCGTGCGCACCTGCTCGGCGATCTGCATGGCCCCCTGCAAGGTGGTGCAGGGCAGCAGCAGGGCGAACTCCTCCCCGCCGTAGCGGGCGGCCAGATCGTCCTCCCGCCGCAACACCTCGGCCAGCAGGCTCGCCACCTGCTGCAGGCACTGGTCCCCCAGCTGATGGCCATAGTGATCGTTGAACTGCTTGAAGTAGTCCACATCCACCAGCACCAGGGAGAGGGGCGCCCTGGCCCGGTGACAGCGGCGCCAGGCCCGCGCCAGGGTGTCGTCCAGGTGAGCCCGGTTGGCGATGCCGGTCAGGCCGTCCAGGCGGGAGGTGAGCTTGAGATGCTCGGAGACCGCCTTGAGTTCGGCCACCAGTTCGGCGTTGGAAAAACTGTGGTAGAGGGAGGCCACCTGATCCCGGCGCAACCGGCGCAGCAGGGTCGGCAGAAACACGAACAGGTAACCCGCCAGCATGCAGGAGACGATCCGCTCCTGCTCGTTGCCGCCGCTGAGTTCGAACAGCATGGCAAACCCGAGGGGCAGCACGGCCCCGTAGAGGGTGCGGCGACTGCCGAACAGCATGATGGCGCTGCCGGTGAGGATCAGGCTGGTGAGCATCAACATGGCGGCGCGGTAGGTGTCCGGCAGCCTGTCCATGTAGAGCAGCACGCCGAGGGCCCAGATGATGGAGGTGATGGTCACCCCGATGAAGAGCTCCCGCTCCAGCACCGGCAGCGGCAGATCTGCCAGCCGGGGCTGACGCCAGCGCAGGTGCCACCAGCGTCCCAGCAGCAACAGGAAGACCAGGCCAAGCCAGCCGAGCGCCTCCCTGGCGGGCAGGTAGTCGTGGAACAGCAGGCTCCAGCTGATCGCCAGCAGCGCCAGACAAGGCAGGCTGAAGGAGGCGTGGGTATAGAGCTGGACCATGATGGCCCGCCGCACCTGGTGATTCACACTCTGGGTCAACTGGGTACTCCCTGTACAAGAGCCGCACAGTCTAACACTCCCTTTTCCTGCTCAACAATCAATCGCCCGCTATTAAGCAGCCACTCAGCCCCTGGCTCGTCGCGCCACGCAGGCAGGATCCCGGGACACTCCAGCCTGCTCGCGCTCGCCCGGCAACACCCTCAACCCTTCTCGAGCTCGTCGAGTATGGGGCACTGGGGATTCGCGTCCCCGTGGCAGCACCCCACCACCTCCTCCAGGGAACTGAGCATGGCCTGCAGGCCGGCGATGCGGGCCCGCAGATCGACGATCTTCTCCTGCGCCAGCTTCTTCACTTGGGCGCTGGTCCTGTGCTCGTCCCGGTAGAGCGCCAGCAGCTCCTGACACTCCTCCAGGTTGAAGCCGGTCTCCCGCGCCCGCTTGACGAAGCGCAGCTCCCGCAGGGCGCCGTCTGTGTAGCTGCGATAGCCGTTGTCACTGCGCACCGGCGCCGAGATGAGGCCGATGCTCTCGTAGTAGCGGATGGTCTTGGCGGACAGCCCAGTGGCCTTGGCAACCTTACTGATGTTCATGGATGACTCCTTCTCGATTCAGATTGGCGCTGGCTGCCCGCCCTGGGCTGCCAGCGTTTCAGTAACAGGGAATTGCTCAATACCGTGATGCTGCTCAGGGCCATGGCTGCCCCCGCCAGCTCGGGGCTGAGGTAGCCCAGCGCCGCCAGCGGAATGCCGATGATGTTGAACACGAAGGCCCAGAACAGGTTCTGCTGTATGGTGCGCCAGGTGGCCGCCGAGATGTCGATGGCATCGGCCACCAGGCGAGGGTCGGATCGCATGAGCGTGATGGAGGCGGTTTCCATGGCGACATCCGAGCCTGAGCCCATGGCGATCCCCACATCCGCCGCCGCCAGTGCCGGGGCGTCGTTCACCCCGTCTCCCACCATGGCCACCAGGCCCTGGGTGCGGGCGCGCAACGCCTCTACTTTCTCCACCTTGCCGGCGGGTAGCACGGAGTCGAAGGCGCCGTCCAGCCCCAGCTTGGCGGCGATATGGGCCACGGGTTCCGGGGCGTCGCCGCTCACCAGCCAGCTGGCGATGCCGCGCTGACGCAGGGTGGCGATGGCCTCGGGGCTCTCGGGCCTCAGGGTATCGGCCAGGGCGGCGATCGCCACCGCCACGCCGTCGATGGCGACCCAGACCCGGGTCGCACCGTCGGCAGGCTGTTCATCCTGCGCCGGCACTTCGATGCCGAGCTGGGCCAGCAGGGAGGCGTTGCCGATGGCGACCCTGTGACTGGCCACCTGACCGAGGATGCCGGCACCGACCCGTACCTCCACCGCCTCGGGCTGGGGCAGCACGACCTCCTTGCCGACCGCCTCGCGCATCGCCAGCGCCAGCGGGTGCTCGCTCGCCTGCTGCAGGGCGGCGGCGAGGCGCAACTGTTCGTCGCTGCCGCTCCAGCTCGCCAGCACGGGCCTGCCCTGGGTGAGGGTGCCTGTCTTGTCAAAAATCAGCGCCTTGATGGCGTGGGCCTTCTGCAGGGTATCCACGTCCTTGATCAGGATGCCGTGACGGGCCGCCACCCCGGTGCCGGTGACGATGGCGGCCGGGGTCGCCAGCCCCAGGGCGCAGGGACAGGCGATCACCAGCACGGCCACGGCGGCGAGCAGCGCCTGACCGAAGTCGTTGCTGTAGGCATACCAGGCCAGCAGAGTGAACAGGGCGATGGCCATGACCACGGGCACGAAGATGGCGGAGACCCTGTCCACCAGCTGCTGCAGCGGCGCCTTGCCCATCTGGGCACGCTCCACCAGGGCGATGATCTTGCTGAGGCTGGAGTCTTCCCCCACGGTCGTGGCCTCGATCTCCAGCACACCGGAGCGGTTGATGGCGCCACCCAGCACGGCATCTCCCAGTGCACGCGGCACCGGCAGGCTCTCACCGGTGAGAATGGATTCATCCAGCTCGCTCTCACCGCTCAGGATCTTGCCGTCCACCGGCACCCGCTCCCCCACCAGCACCCGCAGCCTGTCGCCACGCAGCACCTCGTCGATGGCGACGTTCTGCCAGGCCTCGCCGCGCCAGACGGTGGCGGTGTCCGGCCGCAACGCCATCAGCTCGCGAATGGCGGACTGGGTGCTGCGCCGGGCGCGGGCCTCCAGCAGTTTCCCGAGTGAAATCAGGGTAATGATGATGGCGCTCGCCTCGAAATAGAGCTGGCCGCTGGCGGCCATCCCCAGCGTCAGCAGCAGATAGAGGCTGTAGAAGTAGGCGGCGCTGGTGCCGGTCGCCACCAGCACATCCATATTGGCTGCCCTGTTGCGCAATGCGAGCCAGGCGCCGCGATAGAAGCGGGCACCGATCCAGAACTGCACCGGGGTGGCGAGCACCAGCTCCAGCCAGGCGGGCAGATGCCAGGGCAGCAGGCCGGCCATGGCGACCATGCCCACCAGCAGCGGCAGGGTCAGCAGGGCCGAGATGACGACCTGATTCAGCGCATGACGGGCGGCGGCAGCTTCCTGTTCCTCACGCGCCTGCAACTGTTGACGGCGAGCACTGGCAGAGCCCTGCGCCAGCTGGGCACCGAAGCCAAGGGCTTCTATATGCTCGCGCAACGAGGCTGGGGTCTGCATCCCCGGCACCAGCTCGATGCGGGCCTGCTCGAGGGAAAAATTCACCTCGGCCGAGAGCACGCCGGGCAAGGCAGTCAGCATCTTGTTGAGACGCGCCGAACAACCCGCGCAGGTCATGCCGCTGATCTGGAAGGAGATCGTCTCATGGCCATAGCCATAGCCCTGCCCTGTGATGCTGTCGAGGACCTCGGGCAGACGAGCCGGGTCACCGAGTTCGATGGCCGCCTGCTCCAACGCGAAGTTGACGGTAGCCGTCACCCCGTCGAGCTGGTTGAGGGCGGTGCTGATGCGGCTGGCACAGTTGGCGCAGCTCATGCCGCTGAGCGGCAACTGCAGATGGATGGGATCTTGAGTCTGGGTAGTCATGTTGTTCCTCCTCGGAACTCATCGGCCAAACTGGCTGCCGATGACTAAACCCTAACCTTTACTGTAAGGGTAAGCTCAAGCCACCACACTCACTTTTTCAAAAAAAAATGGCGCCACCCCGAGCCAGGGGCGGCGCCATGATGGCAAGAGAGGTCGTCAGATGCCGTACTGGGCGCGATAGGCCTTCATGGCTGCCAGTTGCTCGGCCAGCGCGGGCTGCTCTGCCTGCTTCTCTTCCAGATAGGCGATGAGGTCGCTCATCTGGATGATGGCGATGATGTGGGCACCGTAGTCACGCTCCACTTCCTGGATGGCAGAGAGCTCGCCCTTGCCCTTCTCCTGACGATCCAGGGCGATCAGCACCCCGGCCAGGGAGGCACCGTTGGCCTGGATCAGATCCATGGACTCGCGGATGGCGGTCCCGGCGGTGATGACGTCGTCCACCAGCATGATGCGCCCCTTGAGCGGGCTGCCCACCAGGTTGCCGCCCTCGCCGTGATCCTTGGCCTCCTTGCGGTTGAAGCACCAGGGCACGTCCACGTCGTGCTGCTCCACCAGTTGCACCGCGGTGGCGGAGGCGATGGGGATCCCCTTGTAGGCCGGGCCAAACAGCACGTCGAATTCGATGCCGGCATCCATCAGGGCGGCGGCATAGAAGCGGCCGAGGCGGGCCAGATCGCGGCCGCTGTTGAACAGGCCGGCGTTGAAGAAGTAGGGGCTCTTGCGGCCGGATTTCAGGGTGAACTCACCGAATTTGAGAACCTGTTTCTCCAGGGCGAACTCGATAAATTGACGCTGGTAGGCTTTCATTCTGGCTCCTTGCTTGGCTTGTCGTTGACGGGTGTGGGGGTATAAAAAAACGCGGACAATGCCGCGTTTTTCAAATCAGAAATTCAAGAGAGCGCCTGCTTCTGCAGCGCTATGATGTCGTCGATGCCGCCCTTGGCCAGCGCCAGCATCGCCAGCAGCTCCTCGTGGGTGAAGGGCTCGGCCTCGGCGGTGCCCTGCACCTCTATGATGCGGCCGTCTTCGGTCATCACCACGTTCATGTCGGTCTCGGCGGCGGAGTCTTCCACATACTCCAGATCGCAGATGGCTTCGCCCTGATACATGCCGACGGAGACCGCCGCTATCATCTGCTTGAGCGGGCTCTGTTTGAGCATGCCCTTCTCCACCATCCAGTTCAGCGCGTCCACCAGGGCCACGCAGGCGCCAGTGATGGCGGCGGTGCGGGTGCCGCCGTCGGCCTGCAGCACGTCACAGTCCACCGTGATGGAGTGCTCGCCCAGCGCGGTCAGGTCCACGGCGGCGCGCAGGGAGCGGGCGATCAGCCGGGAGATCTCCAGGGTGCGGCCGCTCTGCTTGCCGGCAGCCGCTTCGCGGTTCATGCGCGAATGGGTGGAGCGCGGCAGCATGCCGTACTCGGCGGTGACCCAGCCCTGCCCCTTGCCTTTCAGGAAGCGCGGCACGCTGGTGTCGACGCTGGCGGTGCACAGCACGCGGGTGTGGCCGAACTCCACCAGCACAGATCCTTCCGCATGCTTGGTGAAGTTGCGGGTGATGGTAACCGGGCGCACTTGCGCGGCACTGCGATCGCTGGGACGGGACATGGGACTGACCTCTGGGCTGGCTCAAATTGGCGGGGGATTATAAGTGATCCCGCCCCAAATATCAGCCGCTAAAACCACGGCATCGGCTGACGGGGCAAGCCTGGCTGAGTATACTGGCCGCACACTTCATCAAGCCCGGAACAATCAATGATTCACAGCATGACCGCCTACGCCCGCAAGGAATTCAAGGGCGACTGGGGCACAGCCGTTTGGGAAATTCGTTCGGTCAACCAGCGCTATCTGGAAACCTATATCCGCCTGCCGGAGCAGCTGCGCAGCCTGGAGCCGGTGCTGCGTGAGCGTTTCCGTGCCAAGCTGCAGCGCGGCAAGGTGGAGTGCAACCTGAGGTTCGAGGCAGCGCAAGCCGCCGCCAGCCAGCTCCATATCAATGAAGAGCTGGCCAGGCTCATCATCGACAGCGCCAACTGGGTAATGAAAGAGGCGGGCCAGGGCCAGCTCAACCCGGTGGACGTGCTGCGCTGGCCGGGTGTCATGGCCGCCGCCGAGCAGGACATGGACGCGGTCGCCACCGAGCTGCTCGGCGGTTTCGATCTGACCATGGAAGAGTTCCTCGCCTCCCGCGCCAGCGAAGGGGCCAACCTCAAGGCACTGATCCAGCAGCGCCTGGACGGCATCCAGGTGGAAGTGAAGAAGGTGCGCGAGCACCTGCCGCAGATCATCGAGTGGCAGCGCCAGAAGCTCACCGACCGCCTGGCCGAGGCCAAGGTGGAGCTGGATCCCGCCCGCATCGAGCAGGAGATCGTGCTGCTGGCCCAGAAGATCGACGTGGCCGAAGAGCTGGATCGCCTGGAGATGCACATCAGCGAGACCATCAAGATCATGAAGAAGGGGGGCGCCTGCGGCCGTCGTCTCGACTTCATGATGCAGGAGTTCAACCGCGAGTCGAACACCCTGGGCTCAAAGTCCATCAACGCCGAAGTGACCCAGTCCGCCGTCGAACTGAAGGTTCTCATCGAGCAGATGCGCGAGCAAATTCAAAACATCGAGTGATCCCTCTCGCCGATGCACCAGCCCCCGCCACCCGGGGGCTTTTTTATGTCATATCCCCAGTGTGATCAACGGCATGGCCTCGTCGCGCAATCCACCGCAATCTGAGCCATCTTGTCATCGGGACGATGGTGGCGCGGCCATGGGGCGACTCCCTGCCAAAAGAACGGGCCTGCAAGAGCAGGCCCGTTCTTTTGCTGATAACCACCCGTTCTGGCTGGGGGGCGGCCTCTTATCCGTTTGACGCTTTGAATTTGCGGCTGCGCAGCAGCAGGGGGAGCTGGTAGAGCACCAGGGCGCCCAGCACCAGACCGGCGCCGGCCAGCTTGGCGGGGCCCAGGGGCTCGTCATAGAAGAGGGTGCTCAGGATCAGGGTCCAGACGGGTTCCAGCAGCATCAGCAGGGCCGCGTGGGCCGTGGTCATCCGGCTCAGGGCGTGGGTGAGCAGCCAGTAGCGCAATGTGGTGGCGATCAGGACGCTGGCGGCAAACCAGCCCCAGATGCCAGAGCGGATGTCGGCGGGCCACTGCTCGGTCAGCAGGGAGAGCAGGGTGCCGAGCAGCCCGGTCACCGCCAGCTGGATGCAGGTGAGCCAGGTGGGGGGAATGGACTGGGCGAAGTGGCGGTGCACCGCGAGCTGGACCCCCAGGGTGGCGGCCGCCGCCAGGAACCAGAACAGGGAGAGCGACACGCCCCAGTGGGTGCTGCTGGAGAGCAGCAGCAGGCCGGCCACGGCGACGGGCAGAGTGAGCCAGTAGTGGCGGCCGGGTCTGGCCTTGAACGCCGCCCAGGCGGCGAGCGGCGCCATCAGGGTGGCCACGCTCATAATGAAGGCGCCACTGCCGAGTGCATCGCTCTGGCTGATGGCGGTGACCCAGAACAGCAGGCTGGCCCCGAGCAGGGTGCCGCATCCGGCGGCGCGCAGCAGTTGCGAACGGCTGGGGGGCGGCTCGCGCAGCCAGGCCAGTGGCAACAGCAGCAGAGCGGCCAGCAGGAAACGGCTGCCGATAAAGGCGGCGGTGGGCAGTTCGCGAATAGCCTCTTTCGAGAAGAGCCAGCCAGCGGCGGCCAGCAGGGTGACCAGTATCATCAGCAGCAGGGGAGCGCGGTTCATCGGGGCATCACAGGGTCAGGGCAAAGGGCCGAGCATAAAGGAAAGCAGGCCGGATTGCCTGCGGCGTTTGCCCTTGCCCCGGGAGCAGGCGGGACGACGGGCGGGAGCAGGATAAGGCACGGGGTGGCCACCAGGGCCACCCGCGCTAGTCGCTTTCCAGCGCGGCGAGGCAGTGGGACAGTGTGCGCGCCAGCGCCCCCTGGTTGCGCAGCACCACGGCACGGGCCTGCTCCCCCATCTGGCGGCGGGCGCCCGCATCGCCGAGCAGTGCATTTACCTTGTCGCCCAGGGCATCGGCGTCCGCCACCACGGCGGCCCCCCCCTGAGCCACCAGCTGGCGGGTGATGTCGCTGAAGTTGAAGTAGGCGGGGCCGGTCAGGCAGGGTTTGCCGAGCGCCGCCGGCTCCAGCAGGTTGTGGCCACCAATCTTCACCAGGCTGCCGCCGACGAAGGCCAGATCGGCGGCCGCCAGCATCAGCGGCAACTCGCCCATGGTGTCCCCCAGGTAGATTTTGTCGCTCTCGCCGACCGCACTGCCCGCCGTGCGCCGCACGCAGCCGTAGGGGGCGCACAGTTCGGCCACCCGGGCAAAGCGCTCGGGATGGCGCGGCACCAGAATAAGCAAGGCAGACGGATGTACCTTGAGCACCCGATCGAAGGCGGCCAGCACCTGCTCGTCTTCCCCCTGATGGGTGCTGGCGGCGATCCAGACCGGCCGCTCCTGTCCAAGCTGCTGGCGCAGGGCGCGGCCCCTGGCCTGCACCTCGTCGCCAAACTGGATGTCGAACTTGATGGAGCCGGTCACCGCCAGCCGCTCGCGGCCGATCCCCAGACGATGGAAGCGATCCGCGTCGTCCTGGTGCTGGCACAGCAGGTGAGTCAGCGGGCGACTGAGGGCATCGAAGGCGCCCTGGAAGCGGGCATAACGCTGGCAGGATCGCTCGGAGAGTCGGGCATTGAGTATGGTCACCGGCAGGTGGCGCGCCTCGCAGGCCGCCAGCCAGTTCGGCCACAGCTCTGTCTCCATCACCCAGAGGGCGCGGGGCTTGAAGGTGGCCAGAAACGCCGAGACGGCCCAGGGGTAGTCCAGGGGCGCATAGCGGTGCACCACCAGATCCCCGAGCTTGGCCGCCTGCTCGGCGCCGGTGCGGGTGGTGGTGGTGAGCAGTATGGGCAAGGAGGGCTGCTCCGCCTTGAGGGCGCGGATGAAGGGGCTGATGGCCAGCGTCTCCCCCACGCTCACCGCATGGATCCAGAGCGGCGCCTCCTGCCCGGTGGCAGGGGCCCGCCCCAGGTGCTCGGCCCAGCGCTTGCCAAAGCCGGGCTTGCCTTTTTTGGGCTTGTAGAGCGCCAGCAGTGCCAGCGGCAGGCCCAGGTGGATCAGCAGGTTGTAGAGCAGCCGATAGATCATGCTACTGGCCTTCACCGCCGGTCGCGGGGCCCGCCACCGGCTGCAGCGCGATCACCAGATCTTCCGACTCGCTGCGTTCCAGCCGTTTGCCCGCCTCGATGACCTGCTCCGGCATCAGCTCGATCAGGCACTTGAGGTGGCCGAACTTGCAGGTGCGCTTGAAGCAGGGGCGGCATTCGATGTCGGTGTGCACTATCTCGACCCTGTCCGCCAGGGGCGGGGTGTAGAGCGGCGAGGTGGAGCCGTAGACGCCGATCAGCGGCCGGTTGAGGGCGGCGGCGACGTGCATCAGCCCCGAATCGTTGGCGATGACCCGACCGGCCAGGGCCATCAGATCGATCGCCTCATGCAGGCTGGTCTTGCCCGCCAGCACGTGGCAGTTGGGCCGGGACAGGGGGTTGATCCGGTCCCGTATGGTGTTCGCCACCTCCACATCCTTGCCGGAGCCAAAGATCCACACTTGCCAGCCTTCATCCAGATGCTTCTGGGCCACCACGGCGTAGTGCCCCTCGGGCCAGCGCTTGGCCGGGCCGAACTCGGCCCCGGGGCAGAGCACCAGCACGGGGCGGGCGCGATTCAGGCCGAGCCGCTCCAGCGCCTTGCCCTGGTTGACGAGATCCACGTGCAGGGACGGATGGGGGATGGACGGAATGTCGCTCCTGCTCTTCATCTGTGCCTTGGGGTAGGCCAGCGCCAGATAGGCTTCCACCATCAGCGGGAAGGCCTGCTTGTTGCTGCGCATGTCGTTGAGCAGGCCGAAGCGATGCTCCCCCTTCCAGCCGGTACGTACCGGGATCCTGGCAAACCAGGGGATGAGCGCCGACTTCATGGAGTTGGGCTGGATGATGGCCTGATCGTACCGCTCGGCGGCCAACTGCTTGCCGAGCCGGCGGCGGGCCCCCAGCTTGAAGTCGCCGTGGCCGAGCGGCATGGGGATGGCCTTGTCCACCTCGGGCATCCGCTCCAGCAGGGCCACGCACCAGGCCGGCGCCATCACATGCAGCTCGCTGCCCGGGTGGTTGGCCTTGAGTGCCTTGTAGAGGCTCTGGGACATCACCATGTCGCCGACCCAGGAGGGGCCGATCACCAATATCTTCATCGCGCGTCTTCTCTCGGGACTGGCCCGGCTGTTAATCGTTACTGGGCGAGATTATGCCCCAAGAAAGGCCGAAGAAATAACAGAAGATACCTGCCTGATGCGCAAGATGCCTTCCGGGGCCGCGCTGTGGCAGCGGGCCCATGCCCCCACCGGGGTTTTAGGCTAGAATGGGCGCCAATCCGAGCATGACCCGCCCGCCGGGCGCCAACAAGAGTCCAGAACCCGTGAACAAACCGACCCTGGCGGCCGTCCTGATCGTCAAGAACGAAGCCGACAACCTGCGCGCCTGCCTCGCCTCCCTCGACGGCCTGGTGGACGAAATCGTCATCCTGGACTCCGGCAGTCAGGATGAGACCCCCGCCATCGCCGCCGAATTCGGCGCCCGCTTCTTCGTCAACACCGCCTGGCCTGGCTTCGGCCGCCAGCGCCGCCTCGCCCAGTCCCATGTCCAGTCGGAGTGGGTGCTGTGGCTGGATGCGGACGAGCGGCTCACCCCCGAGCTCAGGGAGGCCATCAAGGGGGTCATGGCCGACCCGGCCGGCGACACCATCTACTCCATCCCCCGCCTCTCCTGGGTGTTCGGCCGCTTCATCCGCCACAGCGGCTGGTACCCGGATCGGGTGCTGCGCCTCTATCCCAGGGCGCTCACCGGCTACAACGAGGCCCTGGTGCACGAGAAGGTGGAGGTGCGCGCCAACATGAAGATCGTCAACCTGCACGGCGACCTGCTGCACTTCACCTACCGGGATCTGGAGCACTATCTGGTGAAATCCGCCGGCTACGCCAGGGCCTGGGCCGATCAGCGCACCGCCCGCGGCAAGAAGGGCTCCCTCGGCCAGGGACTGGTGCACGCCATCGGCTGCTTCCTCAAGATGTACCTGCTCAAGGCTGGCTTCCTCGATGGCAAGCAGGGACTGCTGCTGGCCATCCTCTCCGCCCATTCCACCTTCGCGAAGTACGCGGACCTCTGGATCCGCCAGCAACCCCAGGCACCGGACCAGGCACCCAAGTAAGCCGGCATGGCGACACCCCCATGACGAGACAGGGCCCCGAGGGGCCCTGTCTGCATTCTCAGCTCTCTGCCCGCCAGAACGGCGGAGCCCAGCGGGCGATCGCCGCCGCCATGGTCTTGGGATCGAGCTGGCTCATGTCTTCCGGATGATCGCTGTCTTCCGGCGGACTGAAGGCCAGATGACGCCCCTCGCTGTTGAGCGGGCGCCAGCGCAGCGGCGTGGCGGAGCGGTGCGCCGGGAAGAAGCCGATGGTCGGCACGTCCAGCGCCGCTGCTATGTGCAGCGGCCCCGTGCTACCTGCCACGAACAGGGCGGCATTGGCCATCACCTGACAGAACTTCGGCAACCCCTCGTCGGAGCGGTAGATCCAGCCGTTGCCACCGTGGGCCAGCAGCTCGGCCGCCAGCTGCTCCGCCTTGCTCTCCTCTCCGGGCCCCGCCGTCAGCACGCACTGCAATTCCGGGCAGGCCTGGTTGAGCTTGATGATGAGGCGCGAGTACTGCTCTATGGAGAGGTTGTTGGCCGAGCCGCCGCTGCCAGCGTGCACCATCAGCCAGGGGCGGCTCGCATCCAGCCTCAACCGGCTGGCGACCTGTTCGCGCACCTGCTGCAGGCTCTCGGGATCGAAGCTGAGGTAGGGCCCATGGGGCTCCACCACGCTCAGTTGCTGGTCGGCGAGGAAGCGGCGCACCAGATCCAGGTTGTACTCGTACTCCGGCTTCTGGGAGCGGGAACGGCGCTGCACCAGCCGCTGGTTGTAGAGCACCTGGGCCAGCTTGGTGGCCGGGGCCAGCCGGTAGGGAATATGCGCCTTCCACACCAGCTTGGCGTTACGGGTGTTGGAGAAGAGGCAGATGGAGGCATCGAAGGCGGCCGCCTTGATGCGGGCCAGCAAGGCCCGTTGCTGTTCCTTGTCGGCCCGGGCACCCGGATCCAGGATGATCTCGTCGATCCAGGGGCAGAGGCGGGCCAGCGGCGCCGTGTAGGCGGGGACCAGGGCAGTCACATGACACTCCATGGAGCGCTTGAGCATGGCAAAACTCGGCCAGGCCAGCATGAAGTCACCAATCTTGTCATTGCGTACTACCAGAATGCGTTTCATAAAAAATCCCTTTGCTCCCTGTCACCAATGCAGGGAGGCTCGATGCGCGGTGCGGCTATTCTTGCCTGATGCCGGGCTATTCTCAAGCGAAGACGCCGAGGGGTCCTGATTTGGGCGATCCAACCTGGGGCGTCGCGCCAGAAATCCGCGCCATCCCGGTCGCGACAAACCACCAACAGACCCTATAATGCGACCAATTTTCCCGGTTGCAGGAATCAGCAGCATGACCAACAAGGTAATCTATCCCGGCACCTTCGACCCCATCACCAACGGCCACACCGACCTGATTGGCCGGGCCGCCAGGCTGTTTGACGAGGTGGTGGTCGGGGTCGCCAACAGCCCGAGCAAGCGACCGCTGTTCGATCTGGCGGAGCGCGTCCTGCTGGCCCAGCAGGTGACCGCCCATCTGCCCAATGTCAAGGTGGTGGGCTTCTCCGGTCTGCTGGTGGATTTTGCCAGGGAGCAGCAGGCCAACGTGCTGATCCGCGGCCTGCGCGCCGTCTCCGACTTCGAGTACGAATTCCAGCTGGCCAACATGAACCGCCGCCTGATGCCGGAGCTGGAGAGCGTCTTCCTCACCCCGGCGGAAGAGAACTCCTTCATCTCCTCCACCCTGGTGAAGGAAGTCGCCCTGCACGGCGGCGACATCCACCAGTTCGTCGATCCCCTGGTGGCACAGGCCATCGCCGCCAAACAGGGCAAGTGACAACGCAAACAGGCTACCTCGGGTAGCCTGTTTGTCGGGGCAGTTGACGCTGCCCCTGTCTCCCGCCCCTGCCGTCAGTCCGGCGTGCAGTTCAGCACCTGCTGACAGTTGAGCGCCAGCTCGTCCAGCCAGGCGTAGCGACGCCGGTACATGGCCCGCTTCCTGGCGGCCACCTCCTCCAGCGGCTTGCGCACCACGGGCTGCAACCGCACGAAGTTGGCATCCTGATCCAGGGCTCCGAACTCCTGCCACAGCTCGTCATAATCCGCCTGCAGGCAGGCTTTTTTCTTCTTGCTGTAGCGTCTGGCCTGGAAGATGTGCGCCTTCATCCGCACGGCCGAGACACGGCTTGCCCCCATGGCTCCGGCCAGCGCCATCACCAGCATCACCACCAGCGACTTGGGTCTCAGGCCATGGCCCGCCTTGGTCAGGGCTCGCACCTGCTCCTGGGGCTGCTCGACACCGGGCTCGGGCCCCTGCACCGAGCCTATCACCAGCGCCAGCTCGTGCTCGCTGCCCGCCAGCGAGAAGGCGCAGCTGTAGAGCCGCTCCCCCTGCTCGTTGACGATGGAGAGGGCCAGCTCGGCCTCCCGGCGGAAGGTGCCGTCGTGGCGCAGCACCAGGCGACAGCCCCCCTCGGGGTAGCGGCCGAGTTCGATCCCCTCCCCCAGATAGAGCGGGTCGATAAGGTCGGGATAACAGGCCAGCAGCAGCCGGTAGTGATCCTCCACCATCCTGACCCGCTGATTCACGGTCGAGCAGGCGAAGCGATAGGGGCGCATCGGCTTGTCGAGCAGCTCGGGATAGTGGGCAGGCAGGGCCCTCAGGGGTTCTGTCTGAAACAGCTCGAACACCCGGTTCAACTGCGGCCGGTAGAGCAGACTGCGTAGCACGAACTTGCCGCGATTGAAGGTCTTGCGGGCGCTGTCATCGGGATAAAGGAAGCGGGCCATTTTCTGGGCGCAATAGTGCCCCTGCTGGGATAAATGATCCCAGTCTATTGATTCTGCTGTCATTTTATTATCTCTTCTGCGTGTACAGCGAGATACTAGTCAGCGACAGCCGGGGCTTCAACAGACTGGAAATACGTCGTTACAACTTCACCGCGTCTCCCCCCAAATGGTCCGGATCAGCGCTGGCAGTGGGAGCAGAATACAGTGGTTCTCTGGCCCATCCTCACCTCGGTCAGCAGGGTATGGCAGTGGAAACAGGGCTGGCCGCCCCGGCCATAGACCTGCAACTGCTGCACGAAATAGCCCGGCTTGCCGTCGGCACTGGTGAAATCCTTGAGGGTGGTGCCCCCCTGGCGAATGGCCTCGGCCAGCACCCGCTTGATCTCTGCCACCAGGGTCCCCAGCCGCTCGCCGCTGATGTTGCCCGCCGCCCGCTTGGGGTGAATGCCGGCGGCGTAGAGCGCCTCGTTGGCGTAGATGTTGCCCACCCCGACCACCACCTGGTTGTCCATCAGGAACTGCTTGATGGCGGTGCTGCGCCCCTTGGCCCGCGCCCGCAGATAGTCGGCGCTGAAGGCATCGGTGAGCGGCTCAGGCCCCAGCTTGGCGAGCAGGGCGTGCGCCTCGGCGGGTTCACGGGTCCACAGCAGGGCGCCGAAACGGCGCGGATCGTTGAGCCGCAGCAGCTTGCCGTTGGCGAGCTCGATATCCACGTGATCGTGCTTCTCGGCCGGGGCGCCTATATCCAGCACCCGCAGGCTGCCGGACATGCCGAGATGCAGGATGGCGGTGCCAAAATCGGTCTCCAGCAGCAGGTACTTGGCGCGGCGGCTGACCCTGTGGATGACGAGATCCACCAGCTCCTGGATCTCGCCTGGCACGGGCCAGCGCAGCCGGCCATCCCTGACCACCACACGGGTCACCTTGATGCCGGTGAGCCAGGGAGAGATCCCCTGGCGGCTGACTTCGACTTCCGGTAATTCAGGCATAGACAGGCCTCTCGCTCACGGCAGGGTTCAGGGGGTGGGACGCAGCAGGTCGCGGTACTGCTCCTGGCTCAGGGTGAGCCAGGTCGAGGGGGGCAGCAGGGCGGCAAACTTGCCGTCGTCCTGATAGAGCCCCACTTCAACCGGATCGCTCTGGCCGGCGACCCATATCTTGAGGGTGACAGGGGGGCCGCGCACGGCCCCGCCCGGGGGCAACAGCCAGCCTTGCCATGTCTCGATGCGGGCGGCCAGCTGGGCGCTGCTGAGCCCCAGATCCGGCCCGCTGCGCCAGCCCTGGCCGATCCGCTCTATCTGCCAGCTCGGCCCCTGCCAGGTCAACACCACGGCAGACTCAGGCAGCAGGGGACGGGCGCGCTGGGCGCTGTTCTCCTGCTGGGCCTGCTCCAGCCGGTGCAGCAGGGTGATAACGATCAGCACCACCACTATGATCACGTTATTCCAGCCTTTACGGCTCAATTTGAACATGGCAAGCCTCCCTTTGAAGCGGCAGTGTACTGAATTCCATCCATAAAAAAACCCGGCACTAAGCCGGGTTTTTTGGGAATGCAGCATCAAGTGATTACTTGATTTTGCCTTCCTTGTAGATCACATGCTGACGAATAACGGGATCAAATTTCTTGATCTCCATTTTTTCGGGCATGGTGCGCTTGTTCTTGGTAGTGGTATAGAAGTGACCAGTACCGGCGCTGGAGTTCAGGCGAATCTTATCGCGAATACCTTTAGCCATGATCTAATTCCTTATACCTTAACGCCGCTGGCACGCAGTTCAGCCAGAACCACTTCAACGCCGCGCTTGTCGATGATACGCATGCCTTTTGCGGATACGCGCAGGCTTACGAAGCGTTTTTCACTCTCAACCCAAAAACGGTGAGTGTGCAGGTTCGGCAGGAAACGACGCTTGGTAGCGTTGTTAGCGTGCGAACGGTTGTTACCAACTGCCGGGCGCTTGCCGGTTACTTGGCATACTCTAGACATGTCAGTCTCTCCAAATCTTACTTCATTGCTCGAGCAAATATCTGCCCCGCTGGCCTTCGATTGCGGGGCAAACAGAAGGCGGCATTTTATACAGCATCCGTGATCAAAGATCAACTAATACAGTGCCAGAGCCCAGTCATAACCAACCACGCTCTGCGAAAGAAACCGTGATGCCGTCACCGATCACCAAGTGATCCAGCACTCTGATATCGACCAAGGCCAGGGCGGCCAGGATCCGATCCGTGATCTGGCGGTCGGCCCGACTGGGCTCGGCTACGCCGGACGGGTGATTATGCGCCAGAATCACGGCGGCTGCATTATGTTTGAGCGCGATCTGCACGATTTCCCTGGGCCAGACGCTCGCCGAATCCAGGGTGCCGTAGAAAAGTTCAACAAATTGAATCACTCTGTGCTGGTTATCGAGTAATAACAGCGCAAACACCTCCCGCGGCCTGTCCCGCAGCTGAGCCTGCAGATACTCCCGGGTCAGCTGGGGGGACGTGAGGGCCTCCCCCCGTTGCAACTGCTCGGCAAGATGCCGTCTGCCCATCTCCAGCACCGCCTGCAACTGGGCATATTTAGCCGGCCCCAGCCCGTGAGCGCCGCAAAAAGCCTGTCGCTCGGCCCCAAGCAGCCCCCGCAGGGAGCCGAACTGCTGCAACAGCTGGCGGGACAGATCCACCGCGCTCAGGCCGCTGACCCCGGTGCGCAGGAAGATCGCCAGCAATTCCGCATCGGACAGCACCCCCGCCCCACGGCGCAGCAGCTTCTCCCGGGGGCGCTCATCTTCCGGCCACTCCTTGATGCTCATTTGTCTCTCCCCCATGGCTATTGAGAGAAAACATAGCAAAAAATCGCGGGAGCCCGACCACAACTCCCCCATGTCAGCCTCTGTCGTCGTCCATCGCCTGTGCTATCTTACCCGACCAGTCAGAGTGAGCCGAAAGAGAAGCAGCAGATGAGATTGGCCGATAAACGCATCCTGTTGGGTGTCAGTGGCGGGATCGCCGCCTACAAGAGTGCCGAGCTGGTACGCCGCCTGAAAGATCAGGGGGCCGAGGTGCGGGTGGTAATGACCCGCTCCGCCAAGGAGTTCATCACTCCCCTGACCCTGCAGGCCGTCTCCGGCCACCCGGTGGCCGACAGCCTGCTGGACCCGGCCGCCGAGGCGGGCATGGGCCACATCGAGCTGGCCAAGTGGGCGGATCTGGTACTGATCGCCCCCGCCAGCGCCAACCTGATGGCGCGCATGGCCGCCGGCATGGCGGACGAGCTGCTCACCACCCTCTGCCTGGCCACCCCGGCAACCGTGGCGCTGGCCCCGGCCATGAACCAGCAGATGTATCGCAACGCCGCCACCCAGGCCAACCTCAAGACCCTGGCCAGCCGCGGCATCCTGCTGTGGGGGCCGGATTCCGGCAGCCAGGCCTGCGGTGACGTGGGCCCCGGCCGGATGCTGGATCCCCTGGATCTAGTGGAGCGCTGCTGCCAGCAGCTGGCTGCCGAGCCGTTGCTGGCGGGGGTCAAACTGCTGCTCACCGCAGGGCCGACCCGCGAGGCGCTGGATCCGGTGCGCTACATCAGCAACCACAGCTCCGGCAAGATGGGTTACGCCATCGCCCGCGCCGCCCGCGAGGCGGGTGCCGAAGTGACGCTGGTGAGCGGCCCTGTCGCCCTGGCCACCCCGCAAGGGGTGACAAGAGTCGATGTGGAGAGCGCCCTGCAGATGCACGAAGCTGTGATGAGCCGGGTCGGTGAGTGCGACCTCTTTATCGGCTGCGCCGCCGTGGCGGACTATCGCCCGGCCCAGGTCGCCAGCCAGAAGATCAAGAAGACTGGTGACAACGACCAGATGGCGCTGACCCTGGTCAAGAATCCCGACATCATCGCCGCCGTGGGGGCACTGTCAGACAAGCCCTTCACCGTCGGATTTGCCGCCGAAACCGTGGATGTGGAACAATACGCCCTCGACAAACTGCGACATAAGCGGCTGGACATGATCGCCGCCAACGACGTGTCCCGCGCGGGTCAAGGCTTCAATGCCGATGACAACGCCCTGACCGTCTTCTGGCAAGGGGGTCAGGCCGCCCTGCCCCTGGCCGACAAGCTGACGCTGGCTCGTCATCTTGTCGCCCTGATTGCACGCCACTATCGACCCTGAGCCCAGGGCCATGACCACTGGCGACGGACTCACGGCGGCCGGCATCGCATTGACAACATGCTGGGCGACCCAAGGGCGCTCACTGAACCACTCGATCGCCCCGGGGCGATCCAATTGAAAAACGATTCATGACGACACAAATTGAACTGAAAATCCTGGATGCCCGCATCGGCACCGACTTCCCGCTGCCTGCCTACGCCACTCCGGGTTCCGCCGGCATGGATCTGCGCGCCCTGCTGGATGCACCGATCACGCTGGCACCGGGCGACACCACCCTGGTGCCGACCGGGCTCGCCATCCACATTCAGGATCCGGGTCTGTGCGCCACCATCTTGCCCCGCTCCGGCCTGGGTCATAAGCACGGCATAGTGCTCGGCAACCTGGTCGGTCTCATCGACTCCGACTACCAGGGCCAGCTGATGGTCTCGGTCTGGAATCGCGGCAACGACAGCTTCACCATGCAGCCAGGCGAGCGCATCGCCCAGCTGGTGATCCTGCCCGTGGTGCAGGCCAGCTTCCAGCTGGTCGACGAATTCAACCAGAGTGAACGGGGTGAAGGCGGGTTTGGTTCTTCTGGTCGCCAATAACAAGACCACACAACCCCCTGGGGTCTGTGTCTAATAACAGAATCAAGCCATTGTTTTTTTTAGGGGAATCCATGGCAAGCAGTAACCAGAAACAGAGTCGGCGCGATCAGATCCTGCAGGCACTCGCCCATATGCTGGAAACCAGTCCGGGCCAGCGCATCACCACGGCGCGCCTCGCAGCCGAGGTGGGTGTGTCCGAGGCGGCCCTCTATCGACACTTTCCGAGCAAGGCGCGGATGTTCGAGGGACTGATCGACTTTATCGAGGATTCCCTGCTGTCACGGGTCAACCTGATCATGGCCGAAGAGAAGGACACCATGGCCCGCTGCCACCATATACTGCAGCTGCTGCTGGTGTTCGCCGAGCGCAATCCCGGCATCACCCGCATCCTCAACGGCGATGCCCTGCTGGGCGAGCACGATCGGCTGCGGGATCGCATCAGCGCCCTGTTTGACAAGCTGGAGACCCAGCTCAAGCAGGCACTGAGGGAGAAGCGGCTGCGGGAAGGCCAGGGCTTCCAGCTCGATGAGACTATGCTGGCCAACCTGCTGCTGGCCTATGCGGAGGGCCGCATCAGCCAGTTCGTCCGCTCCGAGTTCAAGCTCAAACCCACCGCCGGCTTCGAGGATCAGTGGCAGTTTATGCGCAGCCAGTTATTGCAAAGCTGAGCCGAGCCAGAGGGACGGATCGACCTACATATCAGCTCCGAATAAAACCTTTAACCCATCACCGGGTTAGAGGCCCGGTGGCAATAGATGCGCAACCCATAGCTGCAAAGCTGGACCATACTGGTGGGTGCGAAGCGGGAGGCCTTGGCCTCCCTTGTTTTTTGTGGCAGCTTTTGATGGCAGAGAATAAGCATCAGATGCGACCCAGGTTGTCGCGCTCCGGTGTTAGATTTATCCGCCATAAATCTTCAATACCAACAGGACACTCTATGGAACCCGAGATCATCACAGAAGCGCAGACCTGGCTGGTCAATAACCAGGGACTGATCATCGAGTATTCGGTCAACATCGCCGCCGCCCTGCTCACCCTGCTGGTCGGTTACATCGCCGCCAACATCATCAGCGGCGGCGTGACCAAGGTCATGCATACCCGCAAGCTGGACACCACAATCACCCACTTCGTCGGCAGCATCCTCAAGTACACCATCCTGGTGTTCGTGGTGATCGCGGCTCTGGGCCGGGTCGGGGTACAGACCGCCTCCTTCGTGGCCATCATAGGTGCCGCCGGTCTGGCCATAGGTCTGGCGCTGCAAGGCTCTCTCTCCAACTTCGCCGCCGGTTTCCTGCTGATCATCTTCCGCCCCATCAAGGCCGGTGAGTTCATCGAGGTGGCCGGTACCAACGGCGTGGTGCAGGCCGTTCAGCTGTTCACCACCACCCTCACCTCCGCCGACAACAAGATGGTGGTGGTCCCGAATTCCGCCATCCTCAACGGCACCATAGTCAACTACTCCCGCATGGACACCCGCCGGGTCGACATGACTTTCGGCATCGGCTACGGCTCGGACCTGCGCAAGGCCAAGCAGATCCTGGAGCGTCTGGTGAATGAAGAGACCCGCATCCTCAAGGATCCGGCCGTCACCATCGCCGTCGCTGCCCTGGCCGACTCCTCGGTCAACATAGTGGTGCGCCCCTGGGTCAAGACGGGCGATTACTGGGGTGTCTGGTTCGACTTCCACGAGAAGGTGAAGCTGGCCTTCGATGCCGAGGGCGTCGAGATCCCCTTCCCCCAGATGGTCATGCACATGCAGAAGACCCAGGCCTGAATCCAGTGATGATGGCCACGATGCCAGCCTTAGGGCTGGCATCGTCGTTTCCGGGGCAGGGAAAAGGCCAGCCACCGGGCGGCCTGACCCCCGCCCAATACCCGCTCGAAAGGCAGCCGCCTCACCCCATCTCCGGCCCCGCCTCACCCCTGCCACATTGAAACCCCTTTCAACCTGACGAGACCGGCGAAGCATGAGCCAACGCAAGATCTCATGACCCCTGCTGACTCATAATCGCAGCGTTTTGGTTGTAAACTCCTTCGATGCAGACAATTGGTAAAGCTCTGTTACACGGGCCGCACCATGTGCCCGGTATAATGGGCCCGGTATAGTGCTCGAATAATAAGGTTTGGCGGGAGCCTTGCCTGCAAGGTTCAAACACAACTTGGAAGACTGATAATCCTATGAAAAACATCAATCCAACCCAGACCCAGGCCTGGCAGGCACTGGAAGCCCACTTTGCAGCGAACAAAGAGACCCGGCTGAAAGATCTGTTCGCCCAGGATCCCCAGCGTTTCGACAAGTTCTCCCTCACCTATCAAGGCGACATCCTGGTCGACTACTCCAAGAACCTGATCACCGAGGAGACCCTCAAGCTGCTCATCGATCTGGCCAAGGAGACCGATCTGCGCAGCGCCATCGACGCCATGTTCAACGGCGACAAGATCAACATGACCGAAGGCCGCTCCGTGCTGCACGTGGCCCTGCGCAACCGCTCAGACCGCCCCATAGAGTGCGACGGCAAGGACGTGATGCCGGAAGTGAACGCCGTGCTGGCCAAGATGAAGGGCTTCTGCGAGAAGATCATCGCTGGCGAGTGGAAAGGCTACACCGGCAAGGCGATCCAGCACGTGGTCAACATCGGTATCGGCGGTTCCGATCTGGGCCCGGTGATGATCACCGAGGCGCTGCGCCCCTACAAAAACCACCTGCAGATGCACTTCGTCTCCAACGTCGATGGCACCCACATCGCCGAGACCCTGAAGAAGATCGATCCGGAAACCACCCTGTTCCTGGTGGCCTCCAAGACCTTCACCACTCAGGAGACCATGACCAACGCCCTGACCGCCCGCGACTGGTTCATCCAGATCGCCGGTGACAAGGCCCACGTTGCCAAGCACTTCGCCGCCCTCTCCACCAACGGCAAGGCCGTGGCCGAGTTCGGCATCGACACCGACAACATGTTCGAGTTCTGGGACTGGGTTGGCGGCCGCTACTCCTCCTGGTCTGCCATCGGCATGCCCATCGCCCTGTCCGTCGGTTTCGACAACTTCGAAGCCCTGCTGCAAGGCGCCTTCGAGATGGACATGCACTTCGCCACCGCCTCCTATGAGCAGAACGTGCCTGTGCTGCTGGCGCTGATCGGCCTGTGGTACAACAACTTCCACGGTGCCGAGTCCGAAGCCATCCTGCCCTACGATCAGTACATGCACCGCTTCCCTGCCTACTTCCAGCAGGGCAACATGGAATCCAACGGCAAGTACGTGGATCGCAACGGCAACAAGGTCGACTACCAGACCGGCCCCATCATCTGGGGTGAGCCGGGCACCAACGGCCAGCACGCCTTCTACCAGCTGATCCACCAGGGTACCAAGCTGATCCCCTGTGACTTCCTGGCACCAGCCATCAGCCACAACCCGATCGGTGACCACCACCCGAAGCTGCTGGCCAACTTCTTCGCCCAGACCGAGGCCCTGGCCTTCGGCAAGAGCAAGGAGCAGGTCGAGGCCGAGTTCCTGGCGGCTGGCAAGACGCTGGAGCAGGTCAAGGATCTGGTGCCGTTCAAGGTGTTCGAAGGCAACCGCCCGACCAACAGCATACTGTTCAAGAGCCTGACCCCGAAGACGCTGGGTGCCCTGATCGCCATGTACGAGCACAAGATCTTCGTACAGGGCGCAATCTGGAACATCTTCTCCTTCGACCAGTGGGGCGTGGAGCTGGGCAAGCAGCTCGCCAACAAGATACTGCCGGAACTGGGCAGCAATGACGCCGTCACCAGCCACGACAGCTCCACCAACGGTCTGATCAACACCTGGAAATCCTGGAAAGCCTGATTTTCCAAGTCTTTCTGAATGCAAAAGCCCCGCTCATTGAGCGGGGCTTTTTATTGCCGGAAGCCGGCGTTGCCATCCTGTGGAGATCTGGCCAGGTGTCTAAGCCAGCCAGAAGACGGGGATCGTCACCCCCGCCCTTCCATCGCCGGCATTAACCGCCGACGGCGATGCGTTTCATGTCTTTCATATAGCCACGCAGGGTATGGCCGATCGCTTCGATCGGATGGCTACGTGTCGCCTCATTGGCCGCCAGCAGGGCCAGATTGTCCACCGCCTTCGGCTCGGCGCGGGCGCTGCCCAAATCACCAGCCTGAAGGGTCGGCATAAAGTGCTCGCGCAGCAGCGGCACGGCGGCGTTGGCGAACAGATAGTTGCCGTACTCCGCGGTGTCGGAGATGACCACGTTCATCTCGTACAGACGCTTGCGAGCGACTGTGTTGGCGATGAGCGGCAGCTCGTGCAGGGATTCGTAGTAGGCGGACTCTTCATAGATGCCGGAGGCCACCATGGTTTCGAACGCCAGCTCCACACCAGCCTTGACCATGGCCACCATGACCACGCCATTGTCGAAGTACTCCTGCTCGGCGATCTTGCCCGCATAGGCCGGGGCATTCTCGAAGGCGGACTTGCCGGTCTCTTCGCGCCAGCCGAACAGCTTGGCGTCGTCTTCGGCCCAGTCAGCCATCATGCCGCGGGAGAACTCGCCAGCGATGATGTCATCCATGTGCTTCTCGAACAGCGGACGCATCAGGGTGCGCAGCTGCTCGGAGAGCTCGAAGGCGCGCAGCTTGGCCGGGTTGGAGAGACGGTCCATCATCAGGCTGATGCCGCCCTGCTTCAGGGCCTCGGTGATGGTTTCCCAGCCGAACTGGATCAGCTTGCCGGCGTAGGCCGGGTCAGTGCCCTCGGCAACCAGCTTGTCGTAGCAGAGCAGGGAACCGGCCTGCAGCATGCCGCAGAGGATGGTCTGCTCGCCCATCAGGTCGGATTTCACTTCCGCCACGAAGGAGGATTCCAGCACGCCCGCACGGTCGCCGCCGGTGGCGGAGGCCCAGGCCTTGGCGATGGCCATGCCTTCACCCTGGGGATCGTTCTCCGGGTGAACGGCGATCAGGGTCGGCACGCCGAAGCCGCGCTTGTACTCTTCACGCACCTCGGTGCCCGGGCACTTGGGCGCCACCATGACGACGGTGATGTCGGCGCGGATCTGCTGACCCTCTTCCACCACGTTGAAGCCGTGGGAGTAACCCAGGGCGGCACCCTGCTTCATCAACGGCATGACCGTCTTCACCACGTCGGAGTGCTGCTTGTCCGGGGTCAGGTTCAGCACCAGATCGGCGGCGGGGATCAGATCTTCATAGGTCCCGACGACGAAGCCGTTGTCGGTAGCCTTCTGCCAGGAGGCGCGCTTCTCGGTGATGGCGGCCTTGCGCAGGGCATAGGAGATATCCAGCCCGGAGTCGCGCATGTTCAGACCCTGGTTCAGACCCTGGGCGCCACAGCCCACAATCACCACCTTCTTGCCCTTGAGCGCCGCACAACCGTCAGCGAACTCCTCGCGCTGCATGAAACGACACTTGCCCAGTTGGGCCAACTGCTGACGCAGGTTCAAGGTGTTGAAATAGTTAGCCATGGTGATTGCTCCGTTCGATTGATTCCATGCCGGGTAGCGGCGTTGTCCAAACCACTATAGCGCGGGACACTTATTGCCTGAACTGATATATTCGAAACAGTACGTTGCAGAAATTGAAATGTGACTCTTGGCATTCTCAGGCCGTTTTTCCCACCCGGTGCGCCTCGGGGGCTTGCTGCCTGAAGGTATATGGTCGGCACAAGCGCCGCTGCAGGAATTCAAAGATGGACCTTCGCAATCTCGAACTGTTTCTCCACCTCGCCGACTCCCTCCACTTCGGCAAGAGCGCCGACGCCATGGCGGTCAGCCCCTCCACCCTGAGCCGCGCCATCCAGCGGCTGGAGCAGGAGACCGGCTGCGTGCTGTTCGAGCGGGACAACCGCAGCGTGCGGCTTACCCCGGCGGGAGAGAAGCTGAGGGAGTTCGGTGGCAGCCTGCTGCAGGAGTGGCGGCGGCTCAAGCAGGAGCTCAGGCGCAGCGACGAGCCGTTGCAGGGGCGGCTGCGGGTCTTCTGTTCGGTCACCGCCAGCTACTTCCTGCTGCCCGAGGTGCTGGAGCGCTTTCGCCGCCGCTATCCACAGCTCGAGATCAAGCTGGAGACCGGCGACCCCGCCCTGGCGGTGGACAAGATCCTGGCCGACGAGGCCGATCTCGCCATCGCCGCCAGGCCGGATGCCCTCTCGTCCAAGCTGGAGTTCGCCAGCCTGCAGCAGGTGCCGCTGGTCTTTATCGCCCCCCGCAATGCCCCCCAGCAAAGCCAGTGGTTCTCCCAGGGTGAACCCGACTGGGAGCGGCTGCCGCTCATCCTCTCGGAGCAGGGGCTGGCCCGCAAACGCTGTGATCAATGGTTTCGCAACAAGGGCATAGCCCCCAACATCTATGCCGAGGTGGCGGGCAACGAGGGCATAGTCGCCATGGTGGCGCTCGGCTTCGGCGTAGGCCTGGTGCCTGCCGCCGTGATCGATCACAGCCCCATGGGGGACAAGGTACGCATCGTCGATCCCAAGCCCTCCCTCAAGCCGTTCGATGTCGGTATCGCCGTGCTCAAGAAGCGGCTGGAAGAGCCGCTGATCCGCGCCTTCTGGGACACGGCCCGCGGTCAGGGAGGGCTGCGCTGACTCCGGGGCTGCCCCAGCATCAGTGTCAAATGTGTCAGTATGAAAGCCCTGGAGAAGAGGGGACACTGGCCGGCAAATCCATCCACCACAGAGGATCATGCCGTGAGCCAGCATCTTGTCGAAATCCAGAGTGCCATCCTGTTTGCAGAGTACCTGCAGAGCCTCGGAGTCCAGCGCACCCCGCTCGATCGGGAGCAGGAGATCTATGTGCAAGACAGGCACCTGGCCACTGTGCGGCGCATTCAGGGTGAACTGAGATTTTATCTGCGTGCCAATGCCCTGGCCCGGTCGTGATCCGCAATGGGTCACAGAACGAACGCCTGAAGCGTATTAGACTGGCACCATACGTCGCCCTCGCCTCGGGGGTCGCCATGAGGAGTGCCCATGAAACCAAGCGGCCTGGATCGGCTCTTCAAACCCCAATCGATTGCCGTCATCGGTGCCTCCAGTGATCCCCAGAAGGCCGGGCATGTGGTCATCCGGCATCTGCTCGCGGGCCAGTTCAAGGGCCCCATACTGCCGGTCAGCCCTCACTGCCGGGCCATCGCCGGCGTGCTCGCCTATCCCGATATCGAGAGCCTCCCTCTCTCTCCGGATCTTGCCATCGTCTGCACCCGGCGCGAGCGGGTACTGCCGCTCATCGAGGAGCTCGGCAAGAAGGGCACAGGGGCGGCCATCATACTGGCCGCCCACTTCTCCGGCGACGAGCGCCAGCGGCTCAGGCAGCTCTGCCGGCAATACGGCATCCGCCTGCTCGGCCCCAACAGCATGGGCATGCTGTTGCCCGGACAGGGCATCAACGCCAGCTTCTCCCCCATTGCCGCCACCCCGGGGCAGGTGGCCTTTTTGTCCCAGTCGGCGGCGGTCAGCACCACCATCCTGGACTGGGCCAAACAACGGGAGATCGGCTTCTCGGCCTTCGTTTCGCTTGGGGATCACTGCGACATCGACTTCGGCCAGCTGCTGGATCAGCTCTCCCGCGACGGGACGACCCGCGCCATCCTGATCTACATGGACAAGCTGCACGATGCCCGTCACTTTCTCTCCGCCGCCCGCGCCGCTTCCCGCAACAAGCCCATTCTGGTGCTCAAGAGCGGCCGCCACGATCCGGCCAACGGCCTCGACAACGTCTATGACGCCGCCATCCGGCGGGCCGGCATGCTGCGGGTACGGGACACCCACGAGCTGTTTGCCACCGTCGAAACCCTGAGCCACTCCTTGACCCTCAAGGGGGAGCGACTCGCCATCCTCTCCAACGGGCGCGGTCTGGCCAACATGGCCGCAGACGTGCTGCTGGCACGCGGCGGCAAGATGGCCATGCCCCCTCTGGACATAGGCAGCGACGCCGATGTGGAGGCCTACCGAACCGCGCTGGACGAGCTGCTGCAAGGGGACAGGGCCGATGCCATCCTGCTGATCCACGCCCCCTCCCTCACCGCTCGCGGTGCGACCCTGGCCAGCAATCTGATCGATTTCCTCAAGCAGCACCCCAGGGCCAGGCGTTTCAACATACTGACCAACTGGGCGGGAGAATACTCGGCCCAGGAGGGTCGACGCCTGTTCAATGAAGCGGGGATCCCGACTTACCGTACTCCGGAGAGTGCCGTCACCGCCTTCATGCACATGGTGGAATACCGCCGCAACCAGAAACAGCTGATGGAAACCCCCGCCTCCCTGCAAGGGGACAGACTCGATGTCGAGCGCTGCCAGCAGTTGCTCCGCCAGGCGCTGGATCGCAAGCAGCAGGTACTGGACACCCACCTGGCGCAACCCATCATGCAGGCGGCCGGCCTCTCCACCCTGTCGACCTGGATCGTTTCCGATGCCATCGAGGCGGCGCTGACCGCGGAGCAGATAGGTTATCCGGTGGCGGTGAAGCTGCGCTCACCTGACATTGCCCACAAATCCGAGGTGCACGGCGTCATGCTGAATCTGCGCACCTCGGCAGAAGTGGCCCAGGCGGCGGACGCCATCCTGGACCGGGTCCGCCAGCACGATCCGGGGGCTCGTATAGAAGGGCTGCTGGTGCAGCGCATGGCGCGCCGCAGCGGGGGTCTGGAGCTGAGGATCCGCCTGCAGCAAGATCCTGTGTTCGGCCCCGTCATCCTGCTCGGGGAATCCGGTGCCGAGCCCCACGAGATGGTCGCGGCCCTGCCACCGCTCAACCAGGCGCTCGCTCGCTACCAGATCATCGGTGCCCTCAAGAACGGCAAGATCCGCGAACAGGCCAGTCCGGTACGACTCGATATCGATGCCCTCGCCCAGGTCTTGTGCCAGCTCTCCGAGCTGCTGCTGGCCTTCCCCGCAATTCAGGAGCTGGACCTGCATCCACTGCAGGCCTGCGGCGAAGAAATGGTGATCCTGGATGCCAGGCTGGTGCTGATGGAAGAGGGTCGGCAGATGCTGCCACTGGCCATTCGCCCCTATCCCACCGAACTGGAGGAGGGTGCCTGGCTGAAAGATCAGAGCCATGTGCTGCTGCGTCCGATCCGGCCGGAGGACGAACCGGCCCACAAGCAGTTCGTGCTCAAGGTCTCCGATGAGGACAGATACAAGCGCTTCTTCGCCGACGTGGGGGAGCTGGGGCACGAAGAGCTGGCCCGCATGACCCAGATCGATTACGACCGGGAGATGGCCTTCGTCGCCGTGGGGCAGGATGGGCCCTACAACCAGCAGATCCTGGGAGTGGTGCGCGCCATCTCCAACCCGGACCACTCTGACGCAGAATTTGCCATCCTGGTGCGATCGGATATGAAAGGGCTGGGGCTCGGCAAGCTGATGATGGAGAAGATAGTGCGCTACGCCAGAGAGCGTGGCATCGGCCAGCTGTCGGGCATGACCATGCCCAGCAATCGCGGCATGATCAATCTGGCCAAGCGGCTGGGTTTCCAGATCGACATCCAGCTGGAAGACGGCATAGTCAATATGGTGCTGCCCTGCGCAGATCAGGGCCGATGAAGAGAGGATGCGGTTTTAAATCAACCGGATATAGATGGATGCCGTCAATGTCAGGCAATAAAAAACCCCGCTCATCGAGCGGGGTTTTTCGTGTTTGGAGCCTGGCAGTGTCCTACTCTCGCATGGCGAATGCCACACTACCATCGGCGCTACCGCGTTTCACTTCTGAGTTCGGCATGGGATCAGGTGGTTCCACGGCGCTATGGCCGCCAGGCAAAAAACTTCATCTGGAAAGCTGACGTGAGTAACGACTGATTGGCTATTGCCTGGTCGCTATCACTGAATTTTTGAGTAGTTCGTTCATTCGCTACAAGCACCAGAAACACTTCTTGGGTGTTGTATGGTTAAGCCTCACGGGTAATTAGTATGGGTTAGCTCAACACGTCGCCGCGCTTACACACCCCACCTATCAACGTTGTGGTCTCCAACGGCCCTTTAGGACCCTCAAGGGGTCAGGGATGACTCATCTCAGGGCTCGCTTCCCGCTTAGATGCTTTCAGCGGTTATCGATTCCGAACTTAGCTACCGGGCAGTGCCACTGGCGTGACAACCCGAACACCAGAGGTTCGTTCACTCCGGTCCTCTCGTACTAGGAGCAACTCCCTTCAATCATCCAACGCCCACGGCAGATAGGGACCGAACTGTCTCACGACGTTCTGAACCCAGCTCGCGTACCACTTTAAATGGCGAACAGCCATACCCTTGGGACCGACTTCAGCCCCAGGATGTGATGAGCCGACATCGAGGTGCCAAACACCGCCGTCGATATGAACTCTTGGGCGGTATCAGCCTGTTATCCCCGGAGTACCTTTTATCCGTTGAGCGATGGCCCTTCCATTCAGAACCACCGGATCACTATGACCTACTTTCGTACCTGCTCGACCTGTCCGTCTCGCAGTTAAGCTGGCTTATGCCATTGCACTAACCTCCTGATGTCCGACCAGGATTAGCCAACCTTCGTGCTCCTCCGTTACTCTTTGGGAGGAGACCGCCCCAGTCAAACTACCCACCAGGCACTGTCCGCGAGCCCGATTCAGGGCCCTGCGTTAGAACATCAAACATACAAGGGTGGTATTTCAAGGACGGCTCCAGCGCAACTGGCGTCACGCCTTCAAAGCCTCCCACCTATCCTACACATGTAGGTTCAATGTTCAGTGCCAAGCTGTAGTAAAGGTTCACGGGGTCTTTCCGTCTAGCCGCGGGTACACCGCATCTTCACGGCGAATTCGATTTCACTGAGTCTCGGGTGGAGACAGCATGGCCATGGTTACACCATTCGTGCAGGTCGGAACTTACCCGACAAGGAATTTCGCTACCTTAGGACCGTTATAGTTACGGCCGCCGTTTACCGGGGCTTCGATCAAGAGCTTCGCTTGCGCTAACCCCATCAATTAACCTTCCGGCACCGGGCAGGTGTCACACCCTATACGTCCACTTTCGTGTTTGCAGAGTGCTGTGTTTTTGATAAACAGTCCCAGCCATCTGGTCACTGCGACTCCCAACTGCTCCATCCGCAAGGGACTTCACTGTCAAGAGCGAACCTTCTCCCGAAGTTACGGTTCTATTTTGCCTAGTTCCTTCACCCGAGTTCTCTCAAGCGCCTTGGTATTCTCTACCCGACCACCTGTGTCGGTTTGGGGTACGATGACTTGTAATCTGAAGCTTAGAGGCTTTTCCTGGAAGCAGGGCATCAATGGCTTCACCACCGTAGTGGCTTCGTCTCGTGTCTCAGTGTTGTGTCTCCGGATTTGCCTAGAAACACCACCTACGCACTTTCACCAGGACAACCGTCGCCTGGCCCACCTAGCCTTCTCCGTCCCCCCATCGCAATTACAAGTCGTGCAGGAATATTAACCTGCTTCCCATCGATTACGCCTTTCGGCCTCACCTTAGGGGTCGACTCACCCTGCCCCGATTAACGTTGGACAGGAACCCTTGGTCTTCCGGCGAGGAGGCTTTTCACCCCCTTTATCGTTACTTACGTCAGCATTCGCACTTCTGATATCTCCAGCATGCCTCTCGACACACCTTCGCAGACTTACAGAACGCTCCCCTACCACTCACACATAAGTGTGAATCCGCGGCTTCGGTGCCTGGTTTGAGCCCCGTTACATCTTCCGCGCAGGCCGACTCGACTAGTGAGCTATTACGCTTTCTTTAAATGATGGCTGCTTCTAAGCCAACATCCTAGCTGTCTGAGCCTTCCCACATCGTTTCCCACTTAACCAGAACTTTGGGACCTTAGCCGGCGGTCTGGGTTGTTTCCCTCTTCACGACGGACGTTAGCACCCGCCGTGTGTCTCCCGGATATTACTTACTGGTATTCGGAGTTTGCATGGGGTTGGTAAGTCGGGATGACCCCCTAGCCCAAACAGTGCTCTACCCCCAGTAGTATTCGTCCGAGGCGCTACCTAAATAGCTTTCGGGGAGAACCAGCTATCTCCGAGTTTGATTGGCCTTTCACCCCCAGCCACAGGTCATCCCCTAACTTTGCAACGTTAGTGGGTTCGGTCCTCCAGTTGATGTTACTCAACCTTCAACCTGCCCATGGCTAGATCACCCGGTTTCGGGTCTACACCTTGCAACTAGACGCCCAGTTAAGACTCGGTTTCCCTACGGCTCCCCTATACGGTTAACCTCGCTACAAAATGTAAGTCGCTGACCCATTATACAAAAGGTACGCAGTCACCCCGAAGGGCTCCCACTGCTTGTACGTACACGGTTTCAGGTTCTATTTCACTCCCCTCACAGGGGTTCTTTTCGCCTTTCCCTCACGGTACTGGTTCACTATCGGTCAGTCAGGAGTATTTAGCCTTGGAGGATGGTCCCCCCATATTCAGACAGGATGTCACGTGTCCCGCCCTACTCGATTTCACATCAAGGTTGTTTTCGTGTACGGGGCTATCACCCTGTATCGCCG